>SVND01000023.1 GCA_015067075.1 Oscillospiraceae bacterium | reverse complement strand
TCGTTGATACATTTCTTGATTTGAAAAATGGCGGAACGGTAGACTTCAACTTGATGTCAGAAACTTTGTTTGATTGGTCAAAGAAATGGATTGCTGATAATAATTGAGCAAATTCCAATTTATCGAACAGATTTATAGATGAGAAAAAACGCACAAAGGTGCGTTTTTTTCTTAATTTACGGAAAAGACTCCGCTCGTATCGAAATCGTTATTGAGCACGAGCCAATTTTGCGGAAACGGGCGGATGAGATTCCAATACGCCACGCCCAGCAGATCATAATCGTTTATCAGCCGAAGCTTTGCGCGGGCGCTGTTGGCGTCCTCAAACCAGACCTCATGCTCTGTGCCGTCGCGGAAATAGCGGAAAAACGGCGCTTTGGCAAAAGGATCAAAGCTTATTGATACGTTGTTTTCGGCGGCTATCTCCACGGCGCGCACGTTTGAAACAGACTGCGCTCTGGACTGTCCGCGAATGTACGGAAGCGTCCAATCGTAGCCATAGTTGGGAAAGCCGAGAAGTATTTTACCCGATGGGATCTGATAAACGGCGTAATCAAGCACGCGCTTTACGTTTTCGATGGGTGCAACCGCCATTGGAGGCCCATATGTATAGCCCCATTCGTACGTCATGAGCAAAACCGCGTTGACGGCAGAGCCGATACCTGCGTAATCGTGTCCCTCGTACAAAAGTCCCGGCTGATCCGAGCTTGTTTTGGGAGCGAGAGCGGCGATGACTGGGTAGCCGTTTGCGTTCATGAGCTGAGTTGTTCTTGAGAGAAAGGACGTGTAATTGTCGCGGTCAGAGGCGAAAACGTACTCAAAGTCAATATCAAGCCCTGCGTAGCCTTTTTCGTTCATTATGGCAAGGAGCTTCGTTACTACCGTTTGCTCAAGGGTGCGGTCGTTGAGAATAGCTGCGGCAAGCTCGTTTGAAAAGCCGCCGCTTTCAGTCAGGGTGGAAAAATGCAAAAGCGAGCCGACGGAGTATTCGCTTGCGATACTTATAAGCTCGCTGTCGTTAAGGGTGACAATGTCACCCTCGGTCGTAAAGCCGTAGGTAAATGGCGTAAGATAACCGCAGTAGGGCAGAGTCTGGCGCAAAAGAAGCTCGTTTATAAATGGGTAAGCATAGCCGTTGACGGTGATCGTGCGCGTGGGCGAGGACTCGTATTCTATTACCAGCGTTTCGCCTGCAGAGATGGCAGAAAGCCCCATAAGCCATATGTTATTGCGGTAAAGAGTGTTCACCGTGACACCGTAACGGACGGCGATAGAGCTGAGAGTTTCTCCTTCGGAAACAGTGTGAGTGATTTTCGGGAAAAGCACAACGACAGTCTGACCGATAACAAGTGAATAGGGGTCTGAAATTTCGTTGTCGCGTATAAGCTGGGCGGCTGATACGCCGTAGCGCGCTGCGATGGAATATACAGTTTCACCTGCGCTGACAGTATGTATTACCGTAAAAACTCCTCCTTAAATGTATATACTACATTATATGCAAGAAGCTTTCACGGCGATACTGATTAAAGCTGTATAGCGGAGCGGAGCTTGGAGATGGTATCGGAAAGCTCGGCAAACGCATCGGGCGTAAGAGACTGCGGACCGTCGCATTTTGCATGGGCAGGGTCATTGTGTACTTCGATGATAAGACCGTCTGCACCTGCCGCCGCGGCGGAAAGAGCCATGGGACGAACGAGCTTTGCAACACCTGTGCCGTGGCTGGGGTCAACGATGACGGGAAGGTGAGAAAGGCTCTTGAGCATGGGAACGGCAGAAATATCAAGGGTGTTTCGTGTATACGTTTCAAAGGTGCGTATGCCGCGCTCGCAAAGAATGACGTTTTCGTTGCCGCCTGCCATGATGTATTCGGCGCTCATCAAAAGCTCCTGCATAGTGCCGGCGAGAGCACGCTTGAGAAGGATGGGCTTTTGTGTTTTGCCAAGCTCCTTAAGAAGCTCGAAGTTTTGCATATTGCGTGCGCCGACCTGAATAACGTCCACGTTCTCGAAAAGCGGAAGCTGTGAAAGGTCCATAATTTCCGTTACAATGGGAAGACCTGTTTCGGCTTTAGCCTCTAAAAGCAAGCGAATACCTTCCTCACGCATACCCTGGAATGCGTAAGGCGACGTGCGGGGCTTGAAAGCGCCGCCGCGAAGCATGGTTGCACCTGCCTGCTTTACAAGGCGTGCAACGAGGCAGATCTGCTCTTCGCTTTCAACGGAGCAGGGGCCTGCAATAAGTGCAAAATTGCCGCCTCCTATCTTCGAGCCGTTGATGTCGATGACGGTATCGTCGGGATGGAATTTGCGGTTTGCGTTTTTGAAGGGCTCCTGAATACGCTTTACGTCTTCAACGATGTCAAGGGCTTTAATAAGCTCGATATCAACCTTTGTGGTATCACCGACAAGACCGAGGATGGTGTGAGTTTCACCGCGGCTTTCGTGAACCTGAAGCTGCATACTGCGAAGCCAATTTTCGAAATTTGCAACTTGCTCGTTGCTTGTGTTGGGTTTAAGTAAGACTATCATGGAATATACATCCTTTCGGCAAAATACGTTTAATAATAAAAAAACGAGCAGCGGTTGCTGCTCGTTCGATTTGTGATACAAAAAATCAGAACACTCTTATTGCAGCGAACCAAAACAAGCCTTACCAAAAAAAGAGGTAAAGCTAAAGTAGTAATAATACTTTTTCGTGCAATTGAGAGCCATTTTTGTCAGTTCCTTTGTGAATTGGTATAATAAATCAAAATCATGAATATTTATTATGTCCATATTATATTCTCTTTTATTCGTTTTGTCAAGAGTTTTTTATAAATTTTTTCATCAAGTTGTTTCTTTCAAATTTATGAAAGAAACAATAAAAAGTATATTGACAATAAAATAAAAATGATGTAAAATATATATACTGATATTCATCTTGCGAAAAGAGGGAATAAAATGTCGAATAAAAAAAGAATATTGCTTCTCGGCGATTCCATAAGATTGCAATACGGACCCGTTGTGGCTCAATTACTGAAGGATAAGGCGGAGGTGCTTTTTCCCGAGGAAAATTGCCGATATATAAAATTTTTGCTTTGGGGCGCGCGGCACTGGGCGGCAGCTCTCGGCGGAAATTTTGACGTTGTGCATTTCAATGCAGGAATTTGGGACAATCACCGCTACATAATGGAGGACGGCGCCGATATATCCCTTACAAAGGGATGCGGCGAGCCGTTTACAACGCTTTCTGAATACGTTGCAACTTCGGAAAGGCTTGTAAGGGAGATTAAGGCTATTGCTCCGCAGGCGGCGTTTGCTACGACAATTCCGGGAACGGTGGAATTTGATGATTGGAACAAAAGAATAAAGCTTTTTAACGATTGCGTTGTTCCGCTTTATCAGTATAGCGGTTTTGAAATTGATGACCTTTATTCTGTGATAAACAGCGACCTTGAGGGTAATATTTGCGAGGATAAGGTGCATCTGTCTGAAAAAGGTATTAAAGAATGCGCTGAAGCCGTGGCATCATTTCTTGAAAGATATTTATAATACAAAAAGGAGATATATATTATGGCTAAAATAGGTTTACTTCCGCTTTACATTGCACTTTACGATGAGTCCTCTCCCCAATACAGACCTGTTATGGAGCAGTTCCGCGACAAGATATGCGGCCTTTTGGCTGAGCAGGGCGCAGAGGTTATTACAAGCGATATTTGCCGACTTGAGGATGAATTCAAAGCTGCTGTAAAGAGCTTTGAGGATGCACAGTGTGACGTTATGGTAACGCTTCACCTTGCATATTCTCCCTCTCTTGAAAGCGCCAAGGTGCTTGCTGAAACAAAGCTTCCCATCATCGTTTTAGACACGACTCAGGAGTTTGCATTCGACAGCGAAAGCAATTCCGTAATAATGCTCAACCACGGTATCCACGGTGTCATGGATATGTGCAATCTGCTTCGCAGAAACGGCAAGGCTTTTGACGTTTTCGCAGGCTTCTACGAGGGAACAGACCTTATAAAGAATGTGGTTGCGAGAGCTAACGTCATTGCCAACGCGGCAAAAATTGCGAAAAAGATGTCCTCGGCAAGAATCGGTATCGTCGGCAAGCCCTTTAAGGGAATGGGCGACTTTGCTATTCCTTATGAAGATCTTAAAAACGACCTTGGTATGACTATCGTTGATATTTGCCCTGAAAGCTTTGCTGATATTTGCGACGGTATAAGCGAGGAAGATATCCGCGCTGAAATGAAAAAGGACAGAGACAGCTTCAAGAGCCTTGACAACTTCACGGAAACAGCTCACTATGAAACGGCAAAGACGTCTCTCGCTGTTCGCAAGTGGCTTGCTGAAGAAAAGCTTGACGGCTTTACCGTAAACTTCCTTGAAACAGGCAAGGATAAGCCTCTTAAGACTATGCCCTTTATGGAAGCTTGCAAGGCGATGGCTCGCGGCACAGGCTATGCAGGCGAGGGTGACGTTATGACAGCAGGCTTTGTTTCTGCACTTTTGTCTGTATATCCCGGCGCAACCTTTGCCGAGGTATTCTGCCCCGACTGGAAGGGTAACACTCTTTTCTTCAGCCATATGGGTGAATTTAATCTTGCTATTGCAAAGGATGTTCTTATGCAGAATAAGGACTTCCCATATACGGATGCTGAAAACCCCGTATTTATCAGCGGTAATATGAAGGGTGGTAACGTGGTTTACGCTGACCTTGCGAAGACACAAAACGGTTATATGCTTATTCTTGCTCCCGGTAAGATGGTTGACGTTGAAAAGAATAATTTCTCCTCCGCTGTAAGTGGCTGGTTTGCTCCCGACGTAACTATTGACAAGTTCCTTGCTCAGTACGGCGAGCTGGGCGGCACACATCACGGCGCACTTGTATACGACGGCGACGTTGAAACTCTTGAAGCCTTTGCAAAGCTTTGCGGTTTTGATTGTGCAGTAATTAAATAAGTAAGTATGAAAATCGGTGGAGATATTGTTTCTCTGCCGATTTTGTGCTATAATGAAGCAAACGAAAGTATAAAGTGGTGATTAAATGGAGCATACGATAGCGCCTGTATATGATGCAAACTCGCGGATACTTATTTTAGGCTCTTTTCCGTCGGTGCGATCAAGGGAAACGGGATTTTTCTACGGTCACGGCAAAAACAGGTTTTGGAAGGTGGCTGCCGCCGTATTTGAAAGCGATGAGCCGAAAACGGTAGATGAGAAAAAAGCTTTTTTGCTGAAAAACAAAATTGCGCTTTGGGATGTTATCGCAAGATGCGATATAACGGGAAGCGCTGACAGCTCCATAAAAAACGTTGTGCCAAACGACATTTCAGCCATTCTTGAAAGAAGCAACGTAACGCAAATTTACGTTAACGGCAAAACAGCGAAAAAGTATTACGATAAGTACATAAGGTGTGCTGTGAATCGTGATGCAATAGTGCTTCCGTCCACAAGTCCTGCAAACGCAACGTGGAGCGCGGAAGCTTTAATAAATGAATGGAAAAGGATAAGAACGGGGGAATAGATTTGTTTAAAGATAAAATTGCCGTTATAACAGGCGGTGCAAACGGGATCGGCAAGTGCATTTGTGAGCAGTTTAAAGAAAAAGGCGCAAAGGTGTGCATTATAGATGTTGCGGAAAATCCGTATTTCGTGGGCGATATTGGCGATGAGGACACCCTTTGCCGATTTGCCGACAAAGTGATCGCCCAATACGGACGCGTGGATTATCTTATAAATAACGCTCCGCCGCTTTTTAAAGGGATAAAGGATTGCACTTACGAGCAGTTTGATTACGCAATGCGTGTCGGCGTTTGCGCGCCGTTTATGCTGACGAAGCTTTTTATGCCGTATTTTGCGGAAAAAGCGGCAATAGTGAATATTTCATCATCGCGTGACAGGATGAGCCAGCCCTTTTCCGAAAGCTATACTGCGGCGAAGGGCGGTATAAGCGCGCTGACCCATGCTCTCGCGGTGAGCCTTGCAGGAAAGGTGAGGGTGAACTCTGTTTCGCCCGGCTGGATCGACACGGCTTATACGCAGTATGAGGGCGCTGATGCATATCAGCATCCTGCGGGCAGGGTAGGTAATCCCCGTGATATTGCCGATATGGTGCTGTATCTTTGCTCCGACAGCGCGGGCTTTATAACCGGTGAAAATATTTGTATCGACGGCGGTATGACACGCCTTATGGTGTATCACAACGATAACGGATGGAAATTGGATTAAAGGAAAAGCAGATGGCGTTTCGTCATCTGCTTTCGTGCTTTTATGAAGCTTTTTTCAGCTTTTCCAAAACCTCATCCGCTTCGATAGCGGCTTTAGTGAAGCTGTTGTTTTTCCACCAAGCCCAAATTGATACGGCGGCTGTAGCTATGGCTGAAAAAAGGCTGTACAGCTCGTCCTCCGAAAAGGGTAAGGGGTTTGCTCCGCACACCGTAAGTATCTGATTTGCAAGCGTTATTGCAAGAATTACCGTGCGGATGATTGTTTCTGCTTTGACTGTCATTTTTTATACCTCCTTTATTCAATCGGCTCGTTTGAGCCTATCATGCCTAAACATCGCCGCTTGCTATCAGCTTTGCTCCGATATATTCACCAAAGCGTTTTCTTCCATCTACATTGTGATGCACTCCGTCACCAAGGAACGTAGCGGCATTGATTTTGTTGATACCGAGTCCGTAATAGCAATCTATTACAGGAAGGTTATATTCCCTCGCTGTATCTGCGAGAGCTTTAACAAAATCGGTAAGTTTGTCGCCGTTGGTGTTGGTCTTTGTATCAGAATAGGTCACTGTTCCGTTTTCCGTCCAAAAACGAAAAGCAGGGAGAGAAACAAAAATTTCAATCTTCGGGTAAGCCGTCAGCAAAGTTTCAATGCTGTATCGCAAAGCACCGCAAAGAGTATTGTAGTCTTTGGGGTTGCTTGCGTTGTCGATAATCGCACCATTAAAATCATTTGTGCCGTAATGGATGACGATATAATCAACATCATTAAAGTCAATAGATTTTAAGACAGCAAGTTGGTCGGGAAAATTTGCAGAGCCTTTTGATGCTGCGGCATCTTGTGAAGTCCAGTTGTTTTCGGCAATCGCTTTCGCAAGCGCCCACATACAAAATTCTGCATAGCCCGAAGTCGGGTGGACAGACATACGACAACCGCCAAAGCCTACATTGTGTACCGTTGCACCTGTGCGTTTTGCCACGTAGGCAGGCGCAGAACTATCTCCCGTATACATACCAAAAAGACTATCACCAAAGCAAACAACGGTTTTACCTGCAAGGGGCATCACGGCTTCACCCGAACCGCCGCTTCCGCTGACTACGCTGTACACTTCACAAGATGGGTCAGAGGTGATAGTGATACCTGCCGAAAGACTTCCGAGCGCATAAGAATCGGTGAAAGTTCCCGATTTATCAATAATGCTTGTACGTGTAGTGCCGTCAGCTGCCTTGTTGATGTAAAAATCAATAAATCGTGCTGTCCAGATGTTACCATTTCCCTCTTTCGAATAATAAGCATCTGCCGGATATACTGAAATGACTATATCCGCAGTAGTCGCCGTAAATGACACACTATCCAAACCTGATTCATATTTATTTGTCATTGTTGCCAACGTAGCTCCTGTAGAGCTTTTCAAAATAAAATGTCCGTTGCAAGTTTTGTTGACGGTATCAACACCAAAGCCATTTATTACGAAAACATAAGACTCATCGACAGTAAGACCCTTAATCGAAATGTCCAAATGTGAACTATACCAAGCGGAGTTTTGCGTCGCAACAAGCTCAATGTATTCTTCGGTTTCATTAAGCTGTACGGCTACGGCTGTCTTTCCTGCAGCAGTTGAAAGGTCCGCTACGGTTTTGCCTTTTACGCTATAGGTGTGCGCTCCCGAACCGACTAATTTTACATTTGCATCTTCGGATAAAGTAATCGGTGTTTGTCCGAGCAAAACATTCTCACTTGCTGAACCGCCGGCGATTGTAATATCAACCGCTTCCGAGCCATCGTAAGTCTTGCCGTTGATGGTAAGGGCATTAGGATTTTTCAAAGCGGTCGGGATATCTTCTTCCTCTGCGACCTTTTTACCGTTGCTGTACAGGCAGTTATCGGTACCGATGTAACAGTTTGTATTGGTATAGGTCGTTACACCGCTTGAATTTTGCGAAGTGCCGCCCACCAAAAACATCTTTGTTCCGACTTTGTTGGAAGTACCTGCGGAGGTTTTTGTATTAGCATCATAATCCGCCGTAAGCCAAACACCGCCGCTATAGGTGAGCATAACTATCGAACCTGCAGGGTAAGTGGTAGTAACAGCCGTCGATGCGTTTCTTTTTACTGCACACGCACCTAAACCGTTGATATTAAGTGTACTGCCGCCCGAAACACCTGCCACGTTGAGCTTAAAAAGAATGGTAAGCCCGTCGTAATACTCGGTAATATCTTCGCAAGTACCTGTCCAAACTCCTGCCGTATCACCGTTGCCGACAATATAATAAATGCTCTCGCCCTTTTTCGCTTTTGCATCTATCATAGCGTTTACCGACGTTGTCATATCAACAGCCTTTGAGCCGTCATAGGCTGTACCGTTTATGGTGAGAGCGTTTGGATTAGGCAAAGATGTGGGGATATCTTCTGCACCGGCAAGTTGAAACGCACTAAATGCCCATGTGTTAGGTGTTAAACCGCCGCTAAGCTGAGCGCAGAACTTAACGCCCGCCGTTTCAAAAACAATGCTGGCGACCATCCCATTAAGAGCTTGCGAATATACGAAGCTGTTAAAAAGCATCTCGCCGTATGTTGCATCTGTATGGATGATAGCGAAATCCTTTCCTTCCAGCATCAGCCTGAAAACTTCTGTGGGCGTAATTTCCGATGTAGCTTTAATCGTGGGAACGGGAATATCTGCCATTGTAGCGCCGTCTGAATACGTACCAAGCCACATATCGTTTTCACCGTTATTCATTCCGATAATCATATACCGCTTGGCGACATTTAATGAATTTGCAACTTCAAACACAACTAAACCGTCTAAGCAAGAGACCATTACACCGCCGAAAGCATCTCCCGTTGGGTCTAAACAAGCATACACGGGTACACCGTTCTCGAAAGCCTCAATGCATTCAGAAACAGATTTATTTGCGCTAAACACTAATAATCCTGTTTCATCATCGGTTATACCCGTGCTTGTAAGCTCCACTTGCAACGAATCGACTGCAAGCTTCTTTGCAAACTCCGCTTCCGTTCCCGTATAGCCGCCGTCCTGTGCATAGGCGTATGCAGTTTTTCCATCATTTCCATCTTCACCACTATCACCCTTGTCGCCTTTGCTACCGTCTTTGCCCTTGATATTGACGGGCAAAGGGTTGTCGAGCCCCTTGTCGTTCGTCCATGATATTACGCCGTCTTCAGAAACGGACGGATAAAACGTAGCTCCGTCTTCGGGGGCTTTTGCATATAAACCGCCGAGGTTTGCGGAAAGAGAGCTATCGCTCGTCAGCTTTGCTTTAAGCTCGTACATTACAAAACCTCCTTTGATGCGCTCATGCTTACATCAAACACGCCAAGCTTACCTCCGATAACTTCGCCTGTTTTAAGCTTTATTCGTATTTGTGCAGGGGAAGGGGGTAAACCAAAAGAAAAGCTTTCCTGCTGTGTTATGGGAAAAAGAAATTTGCCGTTTTCGCCGTCGTATGTAATTTCGTTTGGATATTGCTTTGCAAGTCCGCCTAAAACGATCTCCGCTTTTTCAACCATAGCTATGTCGATCGGTGCGTCGTTCAGCGTCACGTCAATTCCGATGCTGTAAGCATCACCTTGCATTATTTGCATAAATCTTCTCCTTTCTTATTGAAGGATAACACCTGCCAGCGCAACGATAAGCCCTACGAGCACCGTTGAAACAATACCCATAAACCACGTTTGTATTCGCAACAAGCTGGCGTTTTGAGCTGTAAGCCGTTCGATATTGGCAAACATCTGTCCGTTTGTTTTTTCCTGCTTTAGTAGCTGTTCGTCAAATTCTTTGCGTGTTATGTACTCGCGTGTCGGCTGTTCATTCATGTGTTACCTCCTGTGTTGCAGTAAACATTCACTGCCTTTTTTGATTCTCCGTTTACGTTGAGATAGATGGCTTTTACCTTTTTCGCGTTGCCGTCAATGTTAACGTATGCGGAGATTTTTTCTTCCCCCATATAAACGTACCAATATCCGCCTTGTGCATTGTTTTGCGGATACGCATCGGCATTTTCCGCTGTAACAAACTCAATAAACTCGCCGCAAATATTTTTTACGCCCTTTGTAAAACTGTAAATATTGATTCGCGGCGGTATGGAATGGGTGATGTCTTTTCCGACGTGCTTTGTAATAAGCGTGCCGTCATTGGATATGGTAAATACTGTAGCCGTAGGTGAAAATACTGATATGGATGCGGTAAGTACGCCCTTATACTTGCCGTTTGTGAAATTATAGCTTCCGTAGCCGTCAAGGGATGAGTCAGAAGAAATATAAGAGCCTGATGTGGGAGATAGGGGGAAATCACCTTCGGCTGTCGCTACGGAATATTTTGCCCATTTGTAAGCCATGGTACCACCTCACTGCTGTTCGTAAACGATGAAAATATCGCCGTTTGACCATTGGGTTGAAGCTGTGGGAGCTGATGTGCCGAATAAAATATTGCGAAGCTTTTTTACACCGTAATCAGTTCCGGCGGCTGTGGTGGGAGCGCCCTTGAAGCAGGGCGAAGTCAAGGGCGCGGAATGCTCACTTACACGGAAACAGCTTCCGTCATACATAAATTTATACCATGTGTCGGCATTCATAAGGGATGCGGCGGGGGGAGTGCTGTCATGACGCAAAATGGATATTGCGCCAAGTCCGTCAAGATTGAGCAGGGGAGCGGCAGGGCTTGCAGCAGGCATTTTTATATAAATACGTAGTCCGTCAAAAAGCTTGAGAACAGGCACCTCGCTTTTTGCAATCAGCGTGTTGCCGCTCCAAACGGCTGAGGCGAGCTTGTCGCAAGCTGTATCCTGAACTGCAAAATTGTGATTAAAGTCGTCGATATTGTAAAAATCGTTGCTTTCGGGGCATTTAATGCCGCGTCTTTCGGTTGTTTTCATACTGTCTCCTTTACTAAAGTTTTTGTTTGCTCGTGGCTTCCCAAGGCAAGCAGAGCGTGAGTTGCTTCGGAAAGAAAGCTGTGCGTTGCAAACATGGGCATTATATCGAGTTGTATATTGGCAGGTATCATCAAACGGCAACGGCGAGCTATATCGTCGAAGGCTGAAAGCTTTGAAAGAGCGATACGGATGTAAAGCTGAAGCTTGTGGCGAGAAAACTCGACGGTGTATCCGTCTTTTCCGCAAACGCTGTCCAGCCATGCGATGAACGCGCCGTAGCTGTATGGCGGCTTGTCAGAGAAAATTGCCGTAAGGCGCAATCGACGGCTTTCGATGGAAGACAATAAAGGCAAGCCAAGCATATTTTCGTATCGTGTAAGAGCCTGAGGTGAGGCGGTTGAGATAAACTGACTTTCCAAAAGCTCGTTTTGAGCATGATAAAGCTTTTCCGTTTGCGCATCGCAAGCGAAGGCGATATTGCAAAACTCAGGAATCTGAGAAAAAAGATCGGGAAGATAATCCAAATATTTTTTCATTTTTTACCCTCCCGCTGAAACTGTAAAAACGCTTAAAAACGGCACCTGATGCGCATCTAAAAGGATATTTGATGAAGAGGAATTTATGGCGGCGGAAATATCAAGAACGCCGTCTACGCTCAAAAGAGCGTGTTCAAGCTGTGATACTCTTACGACTGTCTGCTCGTCGGAAGACCAGTCTTGACGAAGCTTTAAGATATATTGCTCGGCGGCGATTTTTAAAAGCGGTGTGAGCGTGTTAACGTCATATCCGCTTTGCATCGTAGCGGCAATGGCGATATTAAGAGGAAATTCCGAAGCTGCCGCTATGGTCACCGTGTGTCCAATGGGCGCAAAGCCGCGACCTGTGCCTTGCGAATCTGCGGGATCGCAAAGCTCCTGAATGGTAGAGATGAGCGTATCGTCGGGAATGGAAAGATCGGATGCAAGACATACAGCCTTGACCGTGCCTCCGCCGTTCCAAGCAGGAAATACTTTTACTGCACCAACGCCGTCGATGGCTGAAATTCGCTGAACGTAGTCGGAAATATTACCGCCGAAGGAAAAGCTGTCAAAGGAAGCAAAATATCTTTCACGCAAGGCGTCGTCGCTTTCCGCGTTACGCGCCGAAACTAAAAGGCTTGTTATCCTTGCCCGTGCAAGCGACGGAATATCGTCGATGGGAGTAAGCTGTGCCGATGCAATATTGCCGTCGGTACCCTTTTGCTCGCATACCATGCGGTATGAACCATCGTCAAAAGCTGTGTCCGCGACATATGTAAGTGAATTTACGCGGAAGCGTGTGCCGAGGGGGATAGCCATAGCTTTTCCGTAGATGTCTGTAAATTCACCCTTGCAAACGGCGCTTGTTGCGGGAATACGGTGTATACCGCGTTCAGCGCATCGGCGCTGAAGATCGTCGCCCGTTGCTGTGTCAGCGAAGCATCGGCGCAGAGTAAGCTCAAGATTGATATATGCCGTCGCGAGGGAAGCGGCAGCAGGGGCGAGAGCGTTATATATGATGCTGCCCTCGCGCTTATCAAGGGCGTCGGGAATGAGAGAAAGCATATCGCTTAAAATGTGCTCAAAATCTGTTTGTGACATAAAAAATCCTTTCTATAACCGTTATATGGTGTCGCCGTATGAGAGAACACCGAAAATTGATTTGACCGTAAAGGCAACGAGGATTCGATCTGACTCGTAAGAGAATGAAAAACCTTCCACGGAGGTTATTCTGTCGTCGGTGAGCAAAGCTTCCTTTATAAGCCTTTTCGCTTCGCTTTCAAAAACTGCGCCTTTCAAGCCATAAAGCTTTGAAAACTCATTTCCGTAATTGTGCGAATAGATTGGATAAGCGTAGCGGCGCGTTGCAAAGACAAGACGTATTGCTTGCTCCAATGCGTCGATGCCGTCAATGTATTCGTCCATTTTATCGGGAGAGGCGAGCTTGTAGGTGTAGCTTGAAGACGGTGGAACTGTCGTGAGTGAAGCCGTTCTGACAGGTAACAAAAAATCATTCCTTTCCTTTTATTCTATCTAAAATGACGTATGTGCCGCCGCCGTGACATCTCAGTACAATAACGAGATCATCCGATGAAAGCGGCTTTGATAAGGTGACAATTTGTGATATTTCGTCTTCCTTTGAAGCTGTATGACTATGGGATAGCATTTCTGTGTCGAGGCAAACGCGGGAAGAGAGCAAAAGGTTGTCCTCGGATATAAGAGCTTTGCTGTCTATCATAACAGTCAAAGGGGCTGTATCTATAACCTTGCCGATAAAAACGTCTGTCAGCTTTTCAGAAGCTACGGCGTCGCGCGCGGCTTGTTTTATAAGCTCAATAAGCTCCATTGGTTGCTCCTTTCAATCGTAGTATGCTTACCTTTTCGTTTTCATCTATTCGATGCACAAGGCTGTCTACCGCATACGTTCCGTAAAGGGAAGGCTTTTTTACAGAAAGCGTTATCTGCATGCCTGCCCGAAGCCCTGCTAAAAAGCGGCATTCCAAATCTGCAGTAAAGGCCGGAGTTGATTTTTGAGCTAAAAGCGAATGGGCAAGCTCTTTTAGCTCAAATGTGCTTTTGCCTGATACAGAGCGGGAATATTTCAAATATCCCAAAGCGTGTATGCTGTCCTCGTCCTTTGCTGTGTAGCTGTACCTATAGCCGCCTTTACCTGCGCTCGTCAGTTTAATGACGTTTGCGCAGCCTTCTGCGGACAGCTTCGTTTCATATGCGCAGATCACGTTTTCGTCGCTGATAGGCTTGCTGTAAAAATAGCTTCGACGGTCGATCAGCGACACCTTACAATCGTCGCTCAAAAGCATATATGATCGGGCAGTATTTGCTTTCGTTTCAGCTAAAGCAAATGAAATAATATTCATAAGGCTTTGCTCGTCGAAATCGATGAGCGGTATGACGTGGGCAGTTTCGGCGATATCGGCAGTTGGCAGCATGAAATCGTTGGCAATGCGCCTGACAAGGGAGGAGGCAGTGGCCTGCGAGATAAAATACGAGCCCGTGCACTGAAGATAACGCAGACAGTCGTAAGCTAAAACTGTAAGTCGGTTTTCGCTGTCAATTCCGTGCTCGAAAATAAAACCGCTGAAAATAAGCGTGTCGCTTTCCCGAATGCGAAGCTTGTCGCCGCATTTGCAGGAAATATCGGAAGCATAAAAAACTGCGTTTGCGTATGATGCGGCACCGCATTTTTCCGTCACGGTAATGGAAATGGGATGTAATTTTACGACGCGATCCCGTGTTATAAGCTCTGCTGTTATCATGGGATAGCAAGCACCGTCCCTTCAGGTATAAAAACGCTGTTATTGATAATGTGCCCGTTTGCCAAATAAACATCCTGCCAGCTATCCGTACCGTAAACGGAGCGAGCAACGCTGAAAAGGTCATCGTTTGATGAAGCCGTATATTGCGACGGCGTGTCTCGGAAGGCGCGGTGACCTTCCGCGGTGCTATCCCTCAGCTCCGAAAGAGAAAGTGTAAGGAAAATATCGTTCGGATATCCGCCGTGCTCGCTTATTTCGTATTCAGAGATAGCGACGGGGAGGTTGATCTCTTTTTCAGGTGAGCAGTACACAAAGCGCAGGGGAGACTTTGCGTAAAGCCAAGTGGAAAGTGCATTGAGCCATGTGGCAGATGATACGAAATCACTTTCATTACAGCTACATATTCTACTATATAACTGTGGGATATGTACTGAAAAGCGTATTGTTTTAAGCTTTTCGTTCGATATTTCTGCAATATCTCCAAAAGAAATGATGCGATTGTTTAGTGTGTGAGATCCGCCGTAAATGTGCAGGGAAGATGGATTTACGGGAAATCTTAAGGGTGTATCGCCTTCGCAAAAAAGGTAAACGCAGGTTTTATCAAATGTCATAAATACCTCCGCTGTGGGAAGAAAGCTGCTGCTTCAAACAGCTTTCAACAACTTGTACAATATTGTTTTTGTTGAGAGCTGAAAAAAAGTTTGAAGGCTTTTTGTCCAAACGGAAAAATCGGGCAGTGCTTTCGTCGGACTTGCCTTCGTCAGGCTTTTTAGGAAGCGAATATATGCTTGCATCAAATGCTTGGACGCTGTGATGCCCCAAGGCGTCAAAATGCTGATAAAAGCCTTGAGAATCCGAGGGAAATGCATCTTTGTAATAAGTCGGTGCAAGCTCGGAGCTGTCGCTTATTTCAAAAATACTTATCAAGGTGTTTATCAAAGCATTTATGCCGATAAAATGCTGTTCAAATGTCATAAAAATCTCCTATCTTGATTGCCGAAGCTTGTATTTTATTGTTCTGACTCAAGCTGTATAGCGGCTATCACAAATGCTTTTTCATTGCGGGGCAGGGCTATGAATTGTGACGGCAGGATGTGAAACCGACGAAGCGCATGAAAAGCATAAACGGCGCTGTAATCTCCGTCGGTTATGATTTTTTTGCTTCCGAAGCAAGCTTGCTGTAGCTCTCGTCAAAGCCGTTGATCCGCTTTACCGCCGATAAAAGCTGCGCATACTCTCCGGGAAGGAGCATCGCTTCCAAAAGAGAAGCTTCACCGCGTACGCCGTATGCGCTTTGCAGGGAGGCGCTTTTCAGATCGGGGTAAAGGGTGCATGAGCTTGCAAGGCGAAGCAGATATAAATCGTAATCTACACCGACACCGTTTGAATTGCAGGGAACGGTGCGGCGAAGCTCACGATTTTCTGCCTCGCTGATACGGCGTATGCGCCATTTTACAGGCTCGCCGTTTTCGCAAAAACGATCTGAGATAACGATATCTTCCGTAAGCTCCAGTTTGTCCTTTGCTAAAAAAGCATTAAGCTTGTCCATAGTTTCACCTCCTTTGCCGACGGGAATATGTTACCATTTTGAATTGGTCAAAACGTGACAAATGCGTAAAAAAATTTTGGATTTTTACTCGTGTCGTATTTATAAGAAAAAAATCGTAAAAAAATTAAAAAAATTTGAAAAACATATTGCATTTTTGGCGTTTATATAGTACAATAGTGGTACGAAAGGGTGATAAGTGCCCGAAAAGGGTTAGTTTCATTGGAAAATGGCCTGTTTTTAGCTAAAAATAAGCAAAAATGCTTTGTGAAAGGAGGATAACTGATGATCGGCGCATATAAACACACGTTGGATGCAAAGGGACGAATAATCGTGCCGTCAAAATTCAGAGAAGAGCTGGGCTCAACGTTTTATATTACGAAAGGACTGAATAAAAGCCTTTTTGCCTATTCGCAACAGGAATGGGCTGTGCTTGAAGCAAAGATAAAAGCACTCCCCATGGTCAAATCGCGCGATCTGCAGTTGTTTTTCTTTTCAAGCGCCTTTGAAGCAGAAGCTGACAAGCAGGGAAGAGTTCTTATTACACCCGACCTTCGCGAATATGCGGGACTTACTAAGGATGTTACTGTTATCGGTGCCGCCAACCGAATGGAAATATGGGATAGCGCAAAGTGGCAGGAGATGAGCAGCGCGCTTACGGACGAAAAGATTGCGGAAGCGATGGAGGCTATGGATTTCTGATATGTTTGTTCATGTACCTGTTATGCTTGAGCCTTGCATTGACGCACTTAACATCCGTCCCGACGGCATATACGTTGACGGAACCATGGGTGGTGCAGGCCATTCCTCAGAAATTGCAAAAAGGCTTGTAAACGGAAGGCTTGTTGCTATCGATCAGGACAGCGATGCAATTGCCGCAGGCGGCGAAAGACTCAGCGCCTATGGCGAAAGAGCGATCGTGGTCGAGGATAATTTTAAAAACATGAAAAATGTGCTAAGCTCCCTTGGTATACGGGGGGTGGACGGAATTTTGATGGATCTCGGCGTGTCGTCTTATCAGCTTGATTGCGGTGAACGCGGATTTTCCTATAACATTGACGCACCGCTTGATATGCGTATGTCGCGCAAGCAAAAGCTCAGCGCATACGACGTCGTCAACACATATTCGGAGCAAGACCTTGCCGATGTGATATATAACTACGGTGAGGAACGCTTTTCGAGACGTATTGCGGCAAATATAGTAAAAAAAAGAAGCGTTGATCCGATCGAAACAACGCTGGAGCTTGCGGAAATAATTAAGGCGTCTATACCTGCGTCAAACCGCAGAGAAGGACCGCACCCTGCGAAAAGAACGTTTCAAGCCATCAGAATTGAGGTAAACAATGAGCTCGGAATGCTCCACGATGCTGTTTCCGATGCAGTTGATATGCTCAATAAAGGCGGAAGAATAGCGATAATCACATTTCATTCTCTTGAGGACAGAATAGTTAAGACCGTTTTTGCGGAAAAGGCAAAAGGATGTGTGTGTCCGCCTGAGTTTCCCATTTGTGTCTGCGGTCATCAGCCGCAGGTAAAGCTGATAACAAGAAAACCCATCGAAGCAGATGAACGCGAGCTTGAAATAAATCCGCGAGCAAGAAGCGCGAAGCTCAGAGTTGCGGAAAAACTTTAAAGGAGTAAGACATGGCTGATAAATACGGTTTAGGCGAAGATTTTGATATATACGAGCTTCCGAAACAATATACAGTAAAAAGCCGCAAAGCGCCTGTGGAAGAAAAAAAAGCGAAGAGGAAAATTACTTTATCGCCCGTAAGCGTAGTGTTTTTTGCACTCGTATTCGTACTTTTTGCATCCCTTGTATATAACTATACTCAAATAAATGAGCTTACAGTTGATAAAAACAGAATGGAAAGAGAAATAGTAACGCTTAAGGAAGAAAACGCAGAGCTTGCAGTTCAAGCGGAAAGAAAGCTTGACCTTGTTGCTATTGAAAAAATAGCTGAAAGCCGTCTTGGTATGGTAAAGGTGAAAAAAACTGATGTACAGTATATTGACCTTTCGCAATCCGCAAGCATTCAGGCGGAAAGTGCGGAGTCTGAAAACGAAAATTCAGTCGAAAATCTGCTTTCATCCATTGCGGGAAGCCTCAGTGTAATATTAGGATATATGGAATAATATAATATATTGTAATTTCTGATATTCAGGAGACTGATATGTCTAAAAAAACATCGAATAAAATAATCGGGCGCAGTCTGCTTGCCTTTGCGGCTATTTTAGTTTTTTTTGCAATAGTAATTGGAAATCTTGCCAAGTTGCAAATATTTGAGTTTGAAAAAAACCAAAGCGAAGCCATAAAGCAGCAAACACGAGATAAAACAATAGCGCCCATGCGCGGCACGATATACGACGCTACGGGCAAGGTGCTTGCGCAAAGCGCACCTGTGGAAACGATAATTATCGCACCTATATATTTCAAGGATGAGCCTGAGGTGGCGCAGACTATCGCAACGGGGCTTTCACAGCTTCTTGACGTACCGTATGAAACGGTAATGAATAAGACGAAAAATACAAAATCATACTATGAAGTAATTAAAACGAACGTTGAAAAGGAGACCGCAGATAAAGTACGAGCATTCATAACACAAAATGAGCTGGGAAATGCGGTCGATTTTATTGATGACACAAAAAGGTATTATCCTTACAGTACGCTTGCCGCCCAGCTTATCGGCTTTACAGGTACGGACGATTACGGCTTGCAGGGCATAGAGGCTTATTATGAAAAGTATCTCAAGGGAGTTGCAGGAAGAAAGGTTACGGCGAAAAACGGTGTCGGCACGGAAATGCCGTTTATTTATGGAAACTACGTTGATGCGCAGGACGGACTTGATCTGCATCTTACCATAGACGAAACGATACAAAGTATAGTAGATAAATACCTTATTCAAGGCGTTGCGGAGAATAAGGCGCAAAAAGGTGGCATGGCGTTGGCTATGGACCCGAAAACAGGGGCAATACTTGCCATGTCTATAGTTGATACATATGATCTGAATGCTCCCTTCACAATTACGAATGAAGAGATACTCAAACAGCTTGACGAACTGGAAGGCGCGGAACGCTCACAGCTTTTGACCAACACTCTCAACGGTTTGTGGCGCAACAGGATAATAAGTGACGGCTACGAGCCCGGATCTACGTTTAAGATATTGACCATGGCAATGGCGATAGAGGAGCAGGTTGTAAGCAAAAACGCAACATTTTCCTGCACAGGAAGTATGAAGGTAAGCAATTACGATATAAGCTGTCACAAAAAAGGCGGACACGGAACACAGACGCTTTCGGAAATATTGCAAAATTCCTGCAATCCTGGCTTTATTCAGCTTGGCTCGAAAATAGGCGCTGATAATTTTTATAAGTATTATACGGCTTTTGGACTTGGCTCTGTAACGGGAATAGACCTTGCGGGTGAATCCTCTGGTATAAGACATTCGCTGAAGACGCTGCAAACAGACGTATCGTCACTTGCAACGGCATCCTTCGGTCAGACGTTTAAAATTACACCCCTTCAGCTGGTGACGGCTGTATCTGCCGTTGCAAACGGCGGATATCTTATGAAGCCGTATGTGGTTGCATCCATGAGCGATGAAAGCGGTAACATTGTTGATGTGACGGAGCCGACGGTCATTCGCCAGGTAATATCGGCTGAAACGTCGGAATTTATGTGCAAGGAGCTTGAAAAGGTCGTAACTGAAGGTACGGGCAAAAATGCTTACGTAATGGGCTATCGTATCGGCGGTAAAACGGGAACGGGTGAAAAAATTGCGGAAAATAACGGAGAAGTTACGTCCTCCTTCATTGGCGTTGCTCCTGCAGATGATCCGCAGATAGTTTTGCTCGTTGTTCTCGACGAGCCGAAGGTGGACGAACGCACGGGCGGACTTACAGTTGCGCCTATCGTACAAAAAATGATGGCTGAAATACTGCCCTATATGGGGATAGAGCCTGTATTTACGGATGAAGAGCTCACATCGTCCCTTGTAAGAGTGCCTAACGTAGTGGGAAAGACTATTGCTGACGCGGAAGCCTCCTTGCGTTCGGCAGGGCTTATGTCAACTCTTTCAGGTACGGGAGAAGTGGTTACGGAACAGTATCCCGCATACAAGGCGCGAGTGCCCAAGAGCAGTAAGATAACTCTTTATACGGAGGAGCAGCCTGAATATGAAACTGTCGTCGTACCGAATCTTTCGGGCTATACGGCGGGTGAGGTAAATAAAAAGCTCGGTGAGCTTGGACTTAACGTAAAATTTGTAAACGCGGCAAACGACACGAGCGTTACTGCTGTGTCGCAATCTCCCGCATACGGTGAAACCGTAAAGGTTGGCGAGGTAATAACGGTGGAATTCGCCAAGAATTAGCATACCCCACAGAATGGAGATCATTATGAAGTTGTGCAAGCTTCTTAACGGAATTGAATACAAAGCGCATAGTATGCCGAGTAGTGAAATCGAGATAACGGACATATGCAGTGATTCAAGAAAGGTGACGAAGGGCTGCGCCTTTGTTTGCCTGCGCGGAACTGCAAGTGACGGACATGATTTTGCGGAAAAAGCTTATAAGGATGGAGCGGCAGTGATAATTGCTGAGCAAAAGCTTGGCTTCGACTGCCCGTTAATAGAGGTAAATGACAGTAGAATAGCTATTTCAAAAATGGCTTCAAATATGTATGACTGTCCTACAGCTAAGTTTAAGCTGGTGGGAGTTACAGGAACAAACGGAAAAACGTCGACGACGCTGATGATAAAGCAGATATTGGAGCAGTTTGGCTTTAAAACAGGCGTTATCGGCACGACGGGAGTTTATATTGACGATGTACAGCAAGAGCTGAAAAGTGCATCTACGACACCTGAGCCTGTTGAGCTTCAGCGTATATTTGCGAAAATGGCTGAAAGCGGTGCTGAATATGTGGTCATGGAGGTATCATCCCACGCCCTCGATCAGCACAGAGTTGACGGTGCAATATTTGATTGCGGCATTTTCACCAATTTAACGCAGGACCATCTTGATTATCATAAGACAATGGAAAACTATCTTTGCAGTAAGCAAAGGCTGTTTACCATGTGCAAAAAGAGCATATTCAACATGGATGACGAGGCAAGCAAGGTCATGTGGGAGCGTACGGGCGTTGATCCCATAACTTTCTCGGCACAAAGCAACGATGCCACCGTGCTTGCAAAAAATATAAGGCTGAAGCCTGCATCTGTTGAGTTTGAGGTGATCTCGGGCAACGATATCGGCAGAGCAGAGGTGCAGATTCCCGGTAAATTTACTGTTTCAAACGTCATGGCGGCAATAACCTTCGTGCTTTCGGAGGGCTTGCCTCTTGACAAGGTGCTGAAAGCGGTTAAAAATATCAAGGGCATAAAGGGACGAGTAGAGGTCGTGGACGTTGACACGGATTACACGGTCATAATCGACTATGCCCATGCGCCTGACGGCTTGGAAAACGTCTTGTCGTCCATAAGACAAACCAAAACTGCAGGCAGACTTATCGTTGTTTTCGGTTGCGGAGGCGACAGAGATAAAACGAAGCGCCCGATTATGGGCAGGATCGCCGCGGCTTTAGCAGATTACGTTGTCGTTACGTCTGATAATCCGCGAACGGAAGATCCAAAAGCGATAATTAAAGATATTACAGCAGGTATGCGCGGCACGAAAACACCGAAAAAGGTGATTGAAAACAGACGCGAGGCCATTGCGTATGCACTATCCATCGCTGAAAAGGACGATATCGTTCTTTTGGCGGGAAAGGGACATGAAACGTATCAGATATTAAACAGCGGAACGATACATTTTGACGAGCGTGAGGTCGTTCGTGAAATATTGGGGAAATAAAGCGTACAGAGGAGAAAAGGCGTGAATTACATACATATCGCGATAGCGGCTGTTGTTGCGTTTTTTGCAACGGCTCTCGCAGGCTGGTTTATTTTGCCTGTGCTGAGAAAGCTTAAGCTGAAACAAATGATAAAGCAGGATGGACCGTCGTGGCATAACCAAAAGCAAGGTACACCGACGATGGGCGGCATAATGTTTATAATCGGCATATTTCTTGCTGTGGTTGCCGCTGCCATCGGGCAGATACTCAAGGGCGATACGGAGCTTTTAAGAATGCTGATAATGCCCCTTGGATTTGGCGCTATCGGCTTTATCGACGACTTTACCAAGGTAATAAAAAAGCAGAATATGGGACTTACTGCATCGCAGAAAATGCTGTTTCAGATAATAGTTACTGCTGTTTATCTGCTTGCAATGTACCTGTCGGGCAGTATGACAACTCAGCTTTTTATACCGATTTTCAATGTTTCGTTCGATATTGGCGTGTTTTACTATCTTTTTGCGGCATTTGCTATAATTGCGATGGTTAACGCTGTCAACATCACCGACGGTATTGACGGGCTTGCAACGACTGTGACGATGGTAGTAGCTGTGTTTTTCACGGCGGCGGCTATACTTTTCAGAAGTGAAGCGACAGCCATATATTCAGCGGCGGCAGTAGGTGCGTTGGCGGGATTTCTTATCTTCAACGCATACCCTGCGAAGGTTTTTATGGGCGATACAGGCTCGCTGTTTTTAGGCGGTATAGTCTGCGCAATGGCGTTTTCACTTAATATTCCGCTCATCCTTATTATAATAGGTATAATATATATAATAGAAACATTATCTGATATATTACAAGTAATATATTTCAGAGCGACACACGGCAAGCGCCTTTTCAAAATGGCACCGTTTCATCATCACCTTGAAATGTGCGGATGGCGAGAAAAGAAAATAGTTACTGTTTTCGCTGTTATAACGGCGATTGCTTGCGTGTTTGCCTTTGTAACGCTTTACATTTATGTAGGGACGATTTAAACTGTAACGGAAAGGAATAAGCTGTGGCTGATATTACAGAAGCTCGCCCGAGAAGACAGAGGGCAGAAAAGGAAGCAAAAAAAGAAAAAAAGCTGATAAGCGAGGGTATTGATATACCTCTTTTCGCGCTTACAATGGTCGTTTTGGCGATTGGTCTTGTTATGCTCTTTTCCGCAAGCTATGCGTGGGCGTATCTGGAGGAGGGCGACAGCTATTTTTATATTAAAAACCAGCTTAAATACACTCTTGTCGGATTTGTTGGAATGTTCGTTGCCGCAGTAGTGCCGATGAAGTGGTACAGAAATAAGTACATACCGTGGATAGCTTTGTTTGGTTCAGTTGGCTTGCTTGGTGCTGTGCTTGTTTTAGGTGCTATCGGCGGCGGCGCGCAAAGATGGCTTCTTATCGGCGGTATAAGCATTCAGCCGTTTGAGCTTGCTAAAGTAGGTATGATCCTGTTTTTTGCATGGTGGATAGAAAAGCATCAGTCGAAAATGAAAACATTCCGCTACGGCACGTTACCGTTTTGCATTGTCTTGGCGGTGCTTGCAGGGCTTATGATATTGCAGCCTCATCTTTCGGGAACTATTCTTATCCTTGCCATTGGGGCTATGATGATGTTTATCGGCGGCACAAATTGGGGCTTTTTTGCAGTGGCGGGCGGTATAGGCGTAATAGGTATGCAGCTTGCTATAAAGTATTGGAGCTATGCGCAGGAGCGTATTGCAATATGGCAAAATCCTGAGGCAGATAAGCTTGACAGCGGATTTCAGACGCTTCAGTCGCTTTACGCAATAAGCTCCGGCGGAGTTATGGGACTGGGACTTGGTCAAAGCAGACAAAAGTATATGTTTCTTCCGAAGCCGCAAAACGATTACATCTTTGCTATAGTGTGCGAGGAGCTTGGCTTTGTCGGCGCACTTTTGATACTTATATTGTTTCTTATGCTCATATGGCGCGGTTTTATTATAGGTGCGCGCTGTCCGAATGTTTTCTCGTCAATGGTCGTTTACGGTATTATGACGACGATAGCATTGCAGGTCGTATTCAATGTTGGCGTTGTAACGAACACTATACCGCCGACGGGAATTTCAATGCCGTTTTTCAGCTCCGGCGGCTCGGCGCTCGTCGTGGCGATGTGTGAAATTGGAGTGGTACTGAATTTTTCGCGGTATGCGAGAAAGGTATGATGGAATGCGCGTAGTAATTGCGGCGGGCGGTACGGCGGGACACATCAATCCGGGTTTAGCTATCGCCAAATATATTCGTGAAAAAAACAAAAACAGCGAAATACTGTTTATAGGTACAAAAGAAGGCTTGGAAACGAAGCTCGTTCCCCGTGAGGGCTTTAATATACATTATATAGATGTGCGTGGATTGCGCCGTTCGCTTTCGCTGAGAAATATTGCAACTATTAAAAAGGTTTTTGATGCAAAAAAAGAGTGCAAAAACCTTTTTGCGCAGTTTAAGCCTGATATCGTTATCGGTATGGGCGGATATGTCAGTGCACCTGTTATCCTTGCAGCAAAGGCACTTGGCATACCGCGAGTGCTCCATGAGCAAAACTCAATTGCAGGCGCGGCGATAAAGCTGCTTGAGAAAAAATGCGATATTATTTTTACAAGTTTTGAAGAAACGACGGCTCAGCTTAAAAACAAAAAGGCAGTTATCGTGTGCGGCAATCCCGTGCGCGAAGAAATCATATTTAAGGATAAGAAACAGGCGAGCGAGGAGCTTAAAAAGGGTGTAAAGGCTTTGACTTTTTCATACGGCGGAAGCCTCGGCTCGAAAAAGCTTAACGATACCATAGTAGAATACCTTTTGTCATTTGATAAAACCGTTGATACTTACCACATTCACGCAACGGGTAAAAATGACTATGTGCAGATATGCGAAACTGTAAAGGTTGGTGGCTTTACAGCGAAAAACGACAGCTTTGAGGTTGTTGACTACGTGTACGACATGGCTACAGTTATGGCGGCGGCGGATCTTATCATATGCAGAAGCGGCGCAATAACTTTAGCAGAGCTTGCGGCAACGGGAAAGCCGTCTATTCTTATTCCTTCGCCCAACGTAACCCATAATCACCAATATCATAACGCAAAGGTGTTTGCCGACAAAGGCGCAGCGGTGCTGATAAGAGAAGAGGAGCTTACGGCGAAGACCTTGGCACAGGCAATAAAAGATATATTGGAAACTGAAGGCAAGCTTGAAAAGATGAGTGAAAATGCAAGGAAGCTTGCTAAGCTTGATTCAACGCAAAAAATGTACGATGAATGTGTAAAGCTGATAAACGGCAAGCGCGGAAAGTAAATTAACAAAATGACCTAACGATGCATAGTATGTCATATGCGAATGAGCCTTCGCATAAGCAAAGCGGGAGGTCATGAAAATGGAAAGAATAATTGTAACGCCGGGGCATAGGCTGAACGGCGAGGTACGGGCGAGCGGCTCAAAAAACAGTGCCTTGCCCATTTTAGCATCAACGATACTGACGGAAGAAGAGTGCAGGGTAACGCGGTGTCCCGATATAAGCGACGTTGACAACACGGTGCAGATATTGAGATACCTCGGCTGTGAGGCGGAGTTTTCAAGCGGCACGGTAACGGTCAAGGCTGATTGTATTGAAAAATCGGATATACCGTATTCGCTTATGGAGCAAATGCGCTCATCAATAATATTTTTAGGTGCAATGCTGGCTCGGCTTGGACGGGCAGAAATAAGTATGCCGGGCGGATGTGATCTTGGCCCCAGACCTATCGACGTACATATTTCCTCGCTTAAAAAGATGGGCGCGGAATTTGTGGAATACGGTGGATTTCTTTATGGCGAAGCTCAGCAGCTTCGCGGAGCGTATATACATTTGCCTTTTCCCAGTGTTGGTGCGACGGAAAATATAATGCTGGCGGCTGTAACGGCTGTGGGAGAAACTGTAATATCTAATGCGGCGAAGGAGCCTGAAATAGCCGACCTTGCCCAAATGCTGACGAAAATGGGTGCAAGGATCGAGGGCGCAGGCGGCGACGTAATAAAAATAGTCGGCGTAAAAAGGCTTTACGGCGCGGAGCACGAAATAATACCTGACCGAATAGAAGCTGTAACGCTGATTGCCGCGGCGATGATAACGGGCGGCAAGGTGACGGTGACGGGAATAGTGCCCGAGCATATTAAGGCTGTTGCCGACGTGCTTGAAACGGCAGGGGTAAGGATAAGCACGGGCGAAAGCTTTGTAACGGCTGATGCGCCGAAAAGGCTTAAGGCTGTACCGCGCATAGTGACAGCGCCCTATCCGGGATTTCCTACGGATTGCCAGCCGATGCTTACGGCTATGCTTTCTGTGGCCGACGGGGTGACACTCGTTTCGGAGCAAGTGTTTCAAAGCAGGTTCAAATATGTCAACGAGCTTTATCGTATGGGTGCCGACATCTATGTGGAGGATAGAACGGCTATTGTTTTGGGCAATTCGCGGCTGACGGGCGCGCGTGTTACAGCGACGGATCTCAGAGCGGGAGCGGCGCTTGTGATAGCGGCGCTGGCATCGACGGGAAAAACTGAAATTGACGATATATACCATATCGCAAGAGGCTATGAAAATATTGACGGCAAGCTCCGCACGCTCGGAGCTGATATAAAGATGAAATAACGAGTAGTCGTGCGGTTGCTCACAAAGCAACGATTTGACTATATTCATCATAACGAAAACTACGAAAGGCTAAAACTGCAATGACAGACCGTTCTTATAACGCCTTTGGCTCGGGATTTAAGGGCTACAGATTGGGCGGAGACGAACAAAGAGAAAACAGCAGAATGAGCGAGAGCAAAAGAAACAAACCGGGACGCGATCAGCTGATCGCATCCCTTGTTTTGGTTGTTATACTGTGTGCGACGGCGGCACTGTCTGTGACGCTGTTTTTCAAGCTCGCCGAGGTTGCCGTGGAAAACGACAGCAGATACAGCGACGAATTGATAATTGAAACAGCGGAGCTTCGGCAGGGCACGAATCTTTTTTTGATAAATCGCGGACAAGTTGCCAGAAAAATATGCAATGAGCTTACTTATGTGAAAAGCGTTGATATTGATATAAGACTACCGTCTACCATTGTGATAAGAACAACGCCTGATAAAGCGGAAATGGCAATGGAGCTTGGAGGAAGCTATTTGCTTTTATCAGAAAGCGCAAGAGTATTGGAAAGCTCTCTTGTTATGCCTGGGAATATACCGATGATAGACGGCGCGGAGCTGAAAAACGTTGAAATGGGACGCGAAGCGGAATTTGAAGACGCGGGGAAAATTAAGACTGTGCAGGAAATAATAAAGCAGGCGAAAAAGCTTGGCTTGGAAGGAAAAATAACGGAAATAAACGTTAACGATATGTATCAGGTGAAGCTCGTTTACGAGGGTAGGATCAATGTTGAGCTGGGAACTCATACTGATATGGAGTACAAGATCAAGCTGATGAAAAAGGCTGTTTCCGAAATTGATGAAAAGGGAAGCGGAACGCTGAAAATAGTTGATAATAAGTCGTTTTACAAGCCCGATAATTAAAAAAGCTTGATTTAAACAAAAAAGTCGCAAAAAATTAAAAAAAAATTATATTTTTTTTCAATAAGGTATTGAAAAAGAGAGAAAAAAGTGTTATTATATATAAAACAAAGAAAAGAAAAATGGCGCACGTATAAAAATTGATTTTAAATAATGGAAAGGGGTACTTAAAGATGCCTTTTGGTTTCGAAGAAGAAGAAGGAATTGTCCAGATAAAAGTTGCCGGTGTCGGCGGAGGCGGAAATAACGCAATTAACAGAATGGTCAGCATGGGTGTAAAGGGCGTAGATTTTATCGCTGTTAACACAGATAAAGCTGCTCTCATTCATTCTACAGCACCTCAGAAGATCCAGATTGGTGAAAAGCTGACAAAGGGTCAGGGCGCAGGCGCAAGACCTGACGTAGGTCAGCGCGCTGCTGAAGAAAATTATGAAGAGATCGCTGCCGCAATGAACGGCGCAGATATGGTATTTATTGCCGCAGGTATGGGCGGCGGCACAGGTACAGGTGCAGCTCCCGTTATCGCTCAGATCGCAAAGGAAATGGGTATACTTACTATCGGTGTTGTAACAAAGCCCTTCAATTTCGAAGGTAAGCGCCGCATGCAGCAGGCTGAAATAGGTATCGACGAGCTTCGCAAGCACGTTGACTCCCTCGTCGTTATCCCCAACGAACGCCTTAAGCTCGTTGCGGAGCACGGCATAACTCTCCAGAATGCATTCCAGGCTGCTGACGATGTTCTTCGTCAGGGCATCCAGTCCATAACAGACCTTATCAAGACTCCCGGTCTTGTAAGCCTTGACTTTGCCGACGTATCCGCTATTATGCGTGATGCAGGTCTTGCTCATATGGGTACGGGCCACGCTACAGGTCGCGACAAGGCAGAGATCGCCGCTAAGATGGCTATTTCCAGCCCGCTTCTTGAGACGACTATCAACGGTGCTCACGGCGTTATTATCAATATCACATCTTCACCTGACATCGGACTTGACGAGATCGAGCTTGCTTCCGAAATCGTATCTAAGGAAGCTCACGTTGATGCAAACATCATTTGGGGTACTGCATTCGACGATACTCTCGAGGACGAGATCCGCGTAACAGTTATCGCTACGGGCTTCGAGGCTGTAAAGGAGAAGGAATTCTACTCTACAGTTGCAAGCAAGACAAGCCAGCAAGCTGCAGCAGAGCCTGCAAAGCCGCGTTTTGTCGCACCTGAAGCAAAGCACGCTGCTGAAGAGCCGGCTGCTGAGCCTGCAAAAGCTCCCGTAACGGAGAAGATGGACGACGATTCCGACCCCTTTGGCGATTTCATTTCTCTCATCAATAAGAGAGGTAAATAATCTGTCAATTTAACAACGAAAGTTGTATCGAAGTTCACAAGATATCATAAAATCACTTGATGTGACATATTTGTCGTGTCAAGTGATTTTCGATATTCATTATAATGATTGAGGACGGCTATGATAAGATATAAAACAAAAGGAACCTGCTCCAGTGAGATAGAGATAGAGCTTAACGGAGATATAATAGAAAGTGTAAAGTTTTACGGCGGATGTAACGGCAATTTACAGGGGATATCCCGCCTTGTAAAGGGTATGACGGCACAGCAGGCGATAGAACGCCTTGAGGGCATACGCTGTGGCTTTAAGGCTACATCGTGTCCTGACCAGCTTGCAAAGGCGCTTCGCGGCGCTATTGAGCAGCAGTAATGCAAAGGCTCGATTGGCTTGAGGACGGTCTTATACACGAATACGAAGGCGCGCTTTACGGCTCAGTAAGGTTTGAAAAAGATCTTTTGCTTGAGAAAAACGGCGGCGGCACGATGCCCGTTTTTGATGTGAAAACTGTCATTGTGGCGGCGTTTCCTTATATGAGTGGAAACGTCTTTGGCGGAAACCTGTCGGCGTACGCATCGGTCAAGGATTATCACATTGTTGTAAAAAATCATCTTTCCGAGCTTTGCAAAAGGCTTTCCGAGCAAAAGAAGGGCAGCTTTGCTTGCTATACCGATGTGTCACCTTTGAACGAGGTGAAGGCGGCGGCGAAGGCAGGGCTGGGCGTTTTTGGTGAAAACGGGCTTTTGATAACGGAAAAATACGGGAGCTACGTTTTTATCGGCGAGATACTTACCGACGTTGTTTTTGAAAAGACTACGGAAAAGGAAAGCATCGCAGGGTGTATAAAATGCGGTAAATGCCGTCAAAATTGTCTTGTAAAAATGGATAAGGAGCGGTGTATATCACATATTTCCCAAAAGCGCGGCGAGCTTAGTGAAACGGAAAAGGCGCTTTTGCGCGCGGCAGGAACGGTTTGGGGTTGTGATATGTGCCAAAGGGTGTGTCCCATGAATAAAAACGCAAGGGAAACGGGTGTGACTGATTTTCTTTGCGATATTAAAACGACTGTAACGGCGCAGGAAATTCCCGAAACAAATAAATTATTTGCGGAAAAATATAAGGACAGAGCGTTTAATTGGCGCGGAAGAGCTGTGCTTAAAAGAAATATTGAGCTTTTGAACGAAGCGGAAAGAACGCAATAACAAAGATAGAAAGGCTTTTACGCGAGCAAGCGAAAAGGCGTGGTTATAGATATGTCATATACGATTGAAAAGGTGACGAAGGTGAATGCCGCGGAGCTTGATGCGTTTGTGCGGACAAGCTCTAAGGCGCATTTTACCCAGCTGTCATCGTGGTCAAAAGTAAAAAGTGAATGGAATTGGTGCGGACTGCTTTGCCGAAATGAAGGCGGAGAAATAGTCGGCGCTATGGCGCTTTTAATAAGGAAAGTGCCTGTTTTGCCCTATAAGCTGTTATATTCGCCGCGCGGTCCCGTGTGCGACGTAAACGACGCACAGGTAGTGAAGGCGCTTATAAAGGGCGCACAGGATGTGGCAAAAAGCGAGCGTGGCTATCTTATCAAGGTGGACACAGACGTATCGATTGAGGATGAGCAATTTGCCGAGACCATGCGCGAGATAGGCTTTGATATAAAGAATAAGGCGAAAAATTTCGAGGGTATCCAGCCGCGATTTGTTTTCCGCCTGAACGTTGAGGGTAAAACGGAAGAAGAGCTTTTGGCAAGCTTCCACTCAAAAACCAGGTACAATATCCGCGTTGCCGAGAAAAATAACGTGCAGGTGCGCATTTGCGACAAGGAGCAGGTTGAAGATTTCCATAAGATCATGGTCGAAACAGGTGAGCGAGATGATTTTACCATTCGCTCAAGCGGTTATTTTGCCAAGATGCTGGATGCTTTCGGCGACGATGCACGTCTTTACATGGCATACTATGAGGACAAGCCCATTGCGGGAACGATAGCGATACATTGCGGCGACAAGGTCTGGTATCTTTACGGCGCAAGCTCCAACGCTTACAGGAACGTTATGCCCAATTACCTTTTGCAATGGGAAATGATAAAATGGTCTGTTCAGCTTGGATGCCGTATATATGATTTCAGAGGTGTTTCGGGTGATTTAGACCCGCAAAATCCTCTTTACGGCTTGTATAGATTTAAAAAAGGCTTTAACGGTGATTTTGTTGAATTTATCGGCGAAATGGATCTTGTTCAGGATGCTTTCGGTAAAAAGCTCGTTGACGTGTGCGAAAAAGCGTACAGATGGCTCAGAAGGACTAAAAAGAAATTGATGAGGAAAAAATAAAGGAAGGGTAATGTGATGAACCGCTATATCGTAGATTGTGAAGCTATTGGAAAAAATGCAGACATTTTTCACAGACAAATGGCGACGGTACAGATTATCGGCGTTGTCAAGGGCAACGGCTACGGACTTGGCACGGTAAGCCTTGCAAAGGTACTGCTTAAAAAAGGCATAAAGATGTTAGCGGTTGCGCGCATTGACGAGGCAAAGGCGCTTCGCAAGGCAGGGATAGAAGTGCCTATTCTTATGCTGACGCCTGTTATGACTGAGGAGGAAGCGGCGTGCATAGTTGATATGGGACTGATCGGCTGTATCGACTCTGCGGAAAGTGCAGTTTTGCTCAATTCCGTGTCGGAGCAGACCGCACAGATAACCGAGGTTCATATCAAGGTCGACACAGGCTTCGGAAGATACGGATTTTTGTCGGGCGAAGAGGATAAAATAATAAGAGTTGCAAAGCATATGAAAAACCTTTGCATCGGCGGTATTTTTACTCATATATCAAATCCATATACCTCAGACAGACATTCCATAGATGCGCAAATGGCAAAATTCAAAAAGACTTGCGAGCGACTGGAAAACGAACGCATAAATCTTGGTATAAAGCACGTTGCTAACACGGCTACGGCGCTGAAATATCCCGAATATCGCTTTGATGCGGTGAGAATAGGCTCAGGCTTTTTGGGAAGATTGCCCATTAAGGATAGTTGGGGCTTTTCAAGGGTCGGCTATTTCGAAAGCAGTATAACTCAGATAAAATGGGTGCCCGAAAATATGAATATCGGCTATGCCGATGTTTTCAAAACGAAGAAGGCGACGAAAACTGCCGTTGTGCCTATCGGTCATACGGACGGCTTTGGTGTAATGAAATCCCGTGACACATATCGCTTCCGCGACGTTTTGCGCTATATGTGGGGAGATTTCAAGGATATATTCAAGGATAAAAGAGTTTTTTGTCTTATAAACGGAAAGAAAGTGCCTATTTTAGGCAGAATTGGGCTTACAAATATAGTAGTAGACGTTACAAGAATTGAATGCTCCGTCGGAGATAAGGTAGTGCTGGAGTCAAATCCTCTTACGGTAGGGGCAAATGTGGAGCGAGTATTTATAAATGACTGACGTGAATTTGTATGACGCTCCGCTTTACAGAGCGGTTGAGCAATATGCGAAAAGCAATACGGCGCGTTTGCATATGCCGGGGCATAAAGGCAGGACTGATTTCGGCTGGCTCGGCGGCGTAATGCCCTATGACTTGACGGAGATAGATGAAACGGATAATCTCTACGTTTCCGACGGCGTTATAGGACGGGCGCAGGAGCTTGCGGCGAAAGCCTTCGGTGCAAAGGCTACGGTTTTTTCCGCAGGAGGCGCAACCTTGCCCATAATGGCGTCGCTTTTGCTTGCGGTAAAGTGCGGAGGCAAGGTCTATATGGACAGAGCGTGCCATATCTCTACGGTGCGCGCAATGGCTCTTTTGGATATAACACCCGTGTGGGTATACCCCGAAAGGGATGAGGAGCTTGGCTGTGCAAGCTGCATGAGCGCAAAAGCGCTTGAAAGCGCGTGCAAGGAGGACGCGAGGACGGTTTTTTTGACCTCGCCCAATTATTACGGAAAAATTGCCGACTACAGCGCGATAATGGCTGTCGCTGAAAAATACGGACTTACGGTCATAGTCGATAACTCCCACGGCACCCATCTGAAATTTGACGAGGGGAAAAAGCATCCGCTGGAGCACGGCGCCCATCTCGTCATCGACTCGGCGCATAAGACGCTCCCTGTTTTAACGGGCGGTGCGTATTTCCACTCCAATGTGTTTACGAAAAAGCAAATGCTTGACGCAATGGCTGTTTTTGGCTCGACAAGTCCGTCCTATCCCATAATGGCGTCCCTTGATTATGCGAGAGCATATATGGAAAACGAGGGCAAAAAGCGCATGAAGCAGGCTCGTGAGACGTTAAATGAGCTTAGGAAACGTCTTTGGGACATGGATATAATCGTTTCGGACGGAAAAAATGATGATTTTTTCAGATTTTCTATGAATTTTTCGTCTTGGGGCGTGACAGGAAGAGAAATTTATGATAAAATATATAAGGACGGAGTAGTTTGCGAAATGGCGGATGAAAACTCCGTTGTAGCGCTTATGCCGTTGTGGCGCGACGATGAGCTTTATTCACGGCTCGTTAATGCGCTTGAACGCGCGCGCCCTGCCGTAAAGGCGGCAAAAAAGGTTCAGGATACTTTACCGCTGACAAGGCCCGAAGCGTGTATGTCAGTACGGCAGGCACTTTTCTCCGAAAAGGAAAGCGTAGCTGTGGCAGACTGCGAAGGCAGAGTCGCGGCGGAGCTGAAAGCGCCTTATCCTCCGGGTATACCTGTTATAATGCCGGGCGAGCGTATCGACGGCGAAACGGCGAAGATACTCAAAAGAAACTTTGAAGCTATTTTAGTGACGAAAGGATGAAATTTATGAAACTTATACTTGCTATTATCAACAATGATGACAGCCAGGTCGTATCTACCAATCTTATGAAGGAAGGCTTTTCAGTAACTAAGCTTGCAACGACGGGTGGCTTTCTCATGGCGGGAAATACCACGTTCCTTATCGGTACAGATGATGAAAAAGTAGAACAGGTCGTTCAGATCATATCAAAATACAGCAGCAAGAGAAAGCAGATCATACCTACGACAACATCCTACGCCACGGGATATTATTCCAACTTCCCCGTTGAGGTCAACGTAGGTGGTGCAACTGTGTTCGTAATGAACGTTGAACGGTTTGAGAAGCTGTAATGGATGATAAAGGCTTGATATATGGCAATGATGCGCTTTTGTCGCAGATAAAAAGGGAAGCGGAAAGCGGGAAAATATCACACGCCTATATTTTATACGGACGGCCCGGAATAGGTAAAAAAACCTTTGCGCAGTATATGGCGAGAGCTTTCGTCTGCAAGGGCGAAAAAAAGCCCTGCGGAAGCTGTAGCGCCTGCGTAAAATCCGTCAACGGCAACCACCCTGATATAATAACCGTGCGCCCCGAGGATGGCGCAAAGACCGTTACTATTGCACAGATACGCAGTATGACGGGCGATATGAGCGTTATGCCCAACGAAGCGGACAAGAAGATATATATTGTCGAGCAGGCAGACACTATGCAGGGCCCTGCGCAAAATGCGCTTTTGAAATGCTTTGAAGAGCCGCCTGCATACGGAGTTATGATCCTTTGCTGTGACAATATAAACGCCCTTTTGCCGACCATATTGTCGCGAGGCAGAAAGCTTCAGCTCTCTTCCGTCAGCGACGGGCAGATGCTTCGGTACTTAAAACAGAAATTCCCCGAAAAAAGCGCGGATGAAATTGAAAAAGCGGCAGTCATGGCGCGCGGCACAGTAGGACAGGCGGTACAGATGCTTGAAAAGGGGATGCCTGACGATGAGCTGTACGAGCGGTTTTGCTCGGCACTTGCCGCACGGCGCGAATACGATCTTATAAAGCTTGGCTCGGACTTTTTGAAAAACGGCAAGGACGGGTTTGAAGCTGCGGCAGACGGGCTGATCGTATATTTGCGCGATATAATAAGCAAAAAAACTGTCAAAAACGGATACAGTTATTATTCCGATAAAAATAATCAAGCGGCTGATGCGTTGCCCATTTCGGCACTTTTGGGTATAACTGCCGTGATAGATAATGCAAAGCAGAAAATGATACGCAACGGAAATCCTAATATCGTTGTGAATGATATGCTTGTGTCATGCTGGGAACAGCTTTGAGATCGAAAGGATTGGTATATAAATGGTTCAGATAATCGGCGTGCGTTTCAGAGACGTTGGAAAGGTCTATTATTTTGACCCGGGCGACATCGAAGTAAGTGAAGGCGATTTTGTCATCGTTGAAACGGCACGCGGCACGGAGATCGGCGAGGTGACAATTGAAAAAAAAGCAGTTTCGGAGCAGTCTGTTGTAGCTCCGCTGAAAAAGGTTGTCCGCAAAGCCGATGCGATAGATATAAAAAAGCTCAACGAGCGCAGACAGCGTGAGGATGAGGCGTTTCGTGTATGTCAGGAAAAAATTGAGGCTCATAAGCTTCCCATGAATTTGCGCAACGTGGAAGCAGCGTTTGACGGCTCGAAGCTCATTTTTTACTTTATTGCTGATGGACGCGTTGACTTTCGTGAGCTTGTAAAGGATCTTGCATCCATATTCAGAATGCGAATCGAGCTTCGTCAGATAGGTGTGCGCGACGAAGCAAAAATGCTTGGCGGTCTCGGTATGTGCGGCAGACCTTATTGCTGTGCATCGTTTTTGAGCGATTTTCAGCCTGTATCAATAAAAATGGCGAAGGAGCAAAATCTCTCCCTTAATCCCACGAAAATATCAGGTATGTGCGGCAGGCTTATGTGCTGTCTGAAATATGAGCAGGATACCTATGAGCATCTTCTCAAGATAACGCCGAAGGTGGGCGCTATCGTCGAAACGAAGCAGGGTAAGGGTACTGTCGTTGAAAACGATATTTTGCGCGGAAGATTAAAGGTTCGCATAGATAACGGTGAGGAAGCAACTGTAAAGCAGTTTGAAATAAGCGAGGTAAAGCTCATTAAGGATGGCGTTATCAGAGTTGATAAGAGAGAAGCTGAACAGTTTAAAAACCTTGAAGGCTGATAGAGCAAAGTGAAAATCGAAAAAAGGAACGATAAATGAGTATTTAACTTATATCGTTCCTTTTATTTTTAAAAAAAGTGTAACCAATCAGATCTAAACGGTGCTTATAAGGGTGAAGGACCTTCAATACGGAAAGAAAGGAGACGAAGGATTTGGATGACAACAGTATAGTTGAGCTGTATCTGCGGCGAGATGAGGACGCTGTTAAGCAAACTGCCGAAAAATACGGAAACCGTCTGCGCGCATTGGCTTATGGGATAGTTGATGACCGCCAAACGGCTGAAGAATGCGAAAACGATACTTATATGCAGGCGTGGAATACAATACCGCCTCACGAGCCGAGGATATATTTGTATGCGTTTCTCGCTCGTATTACCCGTCACGTTTCGCTCAACCGTTGCCGTGATCGTGATCGACTGAAGCGCAAAGCTTTTATATGTGAGCTTAGCGACGAGATGGAGCAATGCATTCCCGCTGTCGATGATACGGCTCGATGTATCGACGATATTATGCTGAGCAAGGCTATAAACAGCTTTCTTGGCGCGCTGGATGAAGAAAAAAGAAACATCTTTGTCCGCCGTTATTGGTATTTGGATTCCATATCAGACATTTCAAAACGCTTTGCCGTAACTGAAAGTAAAGTGAAAATAATACTCTTCCGTTGCCGAAAACAGCTTCGGGAGCAGCTTGAAAAGGAGGACTACACCTTATGAAAGGAAAGGATTTATTAGATAAAATGGAGCTTATTGACCCTGCTTATATTGAGGCGGCAGACCGTAAGCCTCAATATAAGAGAGGAGTCTGGCTTAAATTCGGCGCGATAGCGGCGTGCCTGTGCTTTTTGATCAGCACCGTTGCCGCAATTTGCGCAATCGTTGCGCATCAGTCAAATATATATGACATAGTGGATAATTATAACGTAACAATGGCGGCGGGATTTTATCTTGACGGAGAAGGCGCATTGTATTTTCCCGTTTCCTTTGAACAGCGCAAAAAATACGGACTTGTTTCCGAAGATGCAGTTGGCCTTAACAAAGAAAACACCTACAGGATAACGGAAGCGGATATCGGAGAGCAGATAGGCGTTGTGGCAGGATGCGCGGACGAAACGCTGAACGGCTGCAAGGTTTACAGCTTTACAAAGTACAGCGAAGATAATTCCATCTGTATTGTGGACACGCCGAAGGGCTATGCTTTTTATACACGCAGTTACGATGTAAAAGTGGAAAATGAGATTGGGGCGAGCTTCGATGTGTTCTTGTCTGCGTACGACCTGCCGCGTTCGATGAAAAATATGCAGATAATGACCGCAGATTTACGGCATTTGACAGATATTGACGACGAAGCTGTGATTGAAGCTGTTTTTGAGATCTTATCGGGAAAAATCAATTTCGGTATGCAGGAGCACGAGCGCCGATGTGCAAAGTTATGGTACGATACCTATGGCAATGATGATGTGTTTTACAACGAGGAAGCCGGTGTGTGCGGATATCGGGACAGCAGCACGGAGCTTCGCGATAAAGCGCAAGCGCTTTTGACGAAGAACGAGAGGGTTATTTTTATCACAACAACCGACGGTTATCAGCTTATGATAGATTATTTCCCGACGCTTTGCACCTTTAACTGTGGGGACGGATTTTATGAAATTTCTCCCGACGAGGCAAAAACGCTTAATTTGCTTTTGAATATCGGCAAATAGTGCAAAAATAGAAAAAATCTCCGTATGGTATACCGTACGGAGATTTAAATGTTTGTAATAAAAAAAGGTATTGCTTTTGAAGTGAACCCCGTTTAGTTCACAAAAAAGAAAAAAGACAAAACCTCTTATGGTATAATGGTACCATAGGAGGTTTTTGTTATGGCTACAAAAGGACAAAAGTTTAAGAACTACACACAAGGAATC
>SVND01000022.1 GCA_015067075.1 Oscillospiraceae bacterium | reverse complement strand
CTCGGCCGGTTCTATGCCCTAAGGGGGCTTGTGCAAGCCACCGGCACGGCCGGTGGTCATGACTTGTTTACAGCGGAGCAAATTTTGCTTGCTCGTAGGGGAGACCTGCGGTCTCCCGCGGGCGAACACAGTTCGCCCCTACCGTGCGTTATACAATTTCTCCGCTAAGAACATCACGCTTTGTTCTGCGTGTTTTTGTAAGTTTAAGAATCTCATCAAAGAAAAATATGTGACGAATGAGATACTTTATAAAATTTTGCATCTATCCATATCATAATGCGGTAGAGCTTTAGTTTGCCGCCGCCTTTGAAGCTTCACAGGGATAACTTTCTTTGCTTTTTTACTTTTCTCCAAAAATAGTATCATTTGTATTTACATCGGCATCGCTGACATACATATGTTCGCCGAGCTTATATGGCGCAGATGTAAGAAAAGGTACATTCGGCTGAAGATCCATTTTATCAAGGTAATATTTATGTGTTTCGCCTTTTTGTACGTCAAAGCGGCAGTTATTAAAACTGATATTATTTACATTTCCGTCGCTACCGCATATAATAGCAGGCGATTCGTGAGTGAATAAACAGTCGGAGAAAGAAATATCACTTATGGTTCCCGTTGCATCTTTAGCGCAAATAACGATAGGCTCGCCTTTTCCCCACCAGAAACCGCCGTGTATTTTAGTGTCTGAAATAATGTTTTCAAAATGTATATTTTCAACATAGCCGTTATCTCCCGTAAAAATAGAAACGGCGCGATTTGAACGTATAACCTTAATATTTTTTATGGTTGCGTTTTTAACCTTGCTTTCAAGGTGTCCGAAGCGAATAGCGGCGGAACGGGAAGACATAAGGCAGTCGGAAATTTTGATATTTTCACAAATTCCATTCCAATTTGTAATACATGTGGCGGCAAAGCAGTCGTCACCGCAAAGGAAAGTACAATTCTTAACGGTAATATTTTTAGAGGCGGAGCAATGTATACCGTCATTGTTGGGGATGCGGTTATGATTGTCCATGTAAATGTTTTCAACCGTAATGTTTTCACAGTTTGAAAAAACAAGTGTCCAACAAGGTGAATTAAAGATCTCGATACCGTTTATTACAATGTTTTTGCAATTATTAAAGAAAATCGGCTGAGTAGGACGTTTTACAACAGCAACGACCATTTGCTCCGCTTCAAAAAGAGAAACGGGAGCATCACCTAATTCAGAGGGAATATATTTGCGAAAATCCATGAAAGCATCTCCGTTAAGCTGAATTTTCCCCTCACCTTTTATACAAATATTCTCGCAGTCAAGCGCATAAATAAGCGAAGTTGTCTGCTTCATTTCATTGTGATAAAAGCCACAGTCGCGATAATGCTCGATGTTTCGCGAGCCGATAAGTTCAGCACCCTTTTCAAGTATAATTGTAATATTGCTTCTTAAGCTGAGCGTACCTGTTACATAGTGACCGCAAGGAAATAATATTGTATCTCCATCTGTAGCGTCGTTGATAACCTTTTGTATTTCCGCTGTTTCAATGTGACTGCCGTCACCTGAAACGCCTGCTTTTTTTACATTAATAATACTCATAAGCTCTCCTTTAATTTATAATTCATATATATGTGAAACTCTTTTTTCAAACAGATGAGACTTGTGACTATTATACACAGGAAATATTAAAAAGTCAAGGAAATAAGAAAGATACATGTTGTTTGTATATCTACTTCCCGTGCCTGCTTGTGTAATTCAGACGAGGAGTCTTGCATGGTAAACTTTAAGACAATTAAAGGTAAATTGTTCAGTAAAAAAGAACAGTAAAAACGAAAACATCCGACTGCAAATTCAGTCGGATGTTTTGTCACTAATTTGTTTTTCTATGATATTATTTGATAAGCCGTTTTGTTGCATATAGTAAGCATCCATAAGCCGTTATTGTTTTTCTCAAAGGTAAGCTCGTACGTTGTTTTTTCTGTGAAAGCAGGGTCTGGTACCGTTTCTGTGTAGTTTGCCGTTTCTGTCACCGTTATTTCAGCTGTATCTTCTGAAATGTTGAGTCTTGTAAACAAATAGGAAAGGCTGAATTCTTGTATTAGTTTGTTTTGGCTTTTTGTTGTTTCTGCATCGTATTCGACCGAGCGTATAAAATTACTTACGCTTTGTGTAACAGAGGAAACGCCGTCGGAGAGCATGGCGGGAAAGTCGATTTCCTTTTGCAGATAGACTGCTTGCACACGGGTAAGGAAAAGGGATTTAACCATATCTGTCAGCGTAGTCTCATCTGAAAATGGCGAATGTTGATATGTGTTGTAATCGGCGGCAAAATTTGAATCGGAGAGAGCTTGACGGGCGAAAGCAACGGGTATGTAATGTAACACTTTTTCCCCTTTAAGCTTTGCTTCAAGGTCGAATGGTACATATTCCTTGCCGCCGCAAGCATCGTCGCTGTAGCGCGTAAAGTGCCAAATACCGTTTTGTTTTTCAAGCTCAAAATAATATTTAGTATACGATTCAGTCATTGTATCGTATTTGTCGTAAAAGGTGACAATGCTGTCAGCGCGCACAATGGCTTTTTCACCGTCTATTTCAATGACAGGCAGTACGAAAACGGCGTTGCAGTCGTGTACGGTCATGCCGCTTCGCATCTTGTTGAGATAGGTGCATTGCTGTGAAAGATATTGCAAGCTGGGAGAAAGCTTTTGACCGTCAATGGTAAGCATTTTTTCAATGTCCATATCCATCAAAAGCGTATCGGATTGCAGTTTTCCGATAAGCAGTGACTTCACCATATTGATAACGGCGCTTTTATCAAGGGAATTATCGACAGAGTTAAACTCGACAGCGGTATCAAAGCTGCGAAGAAACTCGTCATCACAGATAAAGATAGGTGTTTGTTCGCCGTATTTTTCCCATATCTGCTGTGCGGTAAGCTCGCCACTGTCAGTTGTCTCATCGCTTGACTGCTTCGGTGTGTCTGTAGGCAGGGGAAGCTTGTCAAGCGTGTAGTTGCTACAGGCGAACAGCGACAAGGCTGTTAGGATTATAATAAAAATGGGGATAAGTTTTTTCATAATAAATCTCCTTTTAAATGATATATTCAATGTGAATTTGTGTAGCTTTAGCGCATGGGAAATCACCTCATTTTTTTCTCTGTTATCAATATATCATAAAAGAGTTTTTATGTCAATAAAAAAGAAAAACTGTAATTAAATTGTAATCGAAATGTAAACGGTTTGTAATTAAAAGCGAAAAAATGTAATCGAGTTGTAATTTTTAGACGAAAAAAGGCGCACTCTTTCGAGTGCGCCTTAAGCTTAGCTTTATTATTCAGCTGTATTTGCTTCAAGTGTTGCAAGCTCATCAAGAAGCTCCTTCGGCATTGTGTCGCCGAACTTAGCATAGAATTCCTTGATGCCTTTGATGTCTTCTCTCCAAAGAGCGTTGTCAACGGAAAGGATCTCGTCGAGAACTTCTGTGGAAACGTCAAGACCTTCGCAGTTGATGTCCTTAGCGGAGGGAACGTAACCGATAGCTGTTTCACGAGCGTCAGCCTTGCCTTCGCAACGGTCAAGGATCCACATAAGAACGCGCATATTGTCGCCGAAGCCGGGCCACAAGAACTTGCCGTCGTTATCTGTTCTGAACCAGTTTACGTTGAAGATCATCGGAGGATTAGGAATCTTCTTGCCCATTTCAAGCCAATGTGCAAAGTACTGAGCCATGTCGTATCCGCAGAAGGGAAGCATAGCCATGGGGTCACGGCGAACAACGCCTACTGCGCCTGTAGCTGCAGCAGTTGTTTCGGAAGCCATGATAGAACCAATGAATACACCGTGCTGCCAGCTGCGAGCCTGGTATACGAGGGGAGCTGTCTTAGCACGTCTGCCGCCGAATACGATAGCGGAGATGGGAACACCCTTAAGGCTGTTGAATTCGCTGGAAACGCAGGGGCACTGGATAGCGGGAGCTGTGAAACGAGAGTTGGGATGTGCGCCCTTTTCGCCGAGAGAAGCATCCCACTTTTCGCCCTTCCAGTTGAGAGCGTTCTTCGGGGGATTCTTGTCGAGACCTTCCCACCAAACTGTGTTATCGTCAAGATTATGAACAACGTTTGTGAAGATAGTATTCTTTCTTGTGGAAGCGAGAGCGTTGAAGTTTGTCTTTTCGCTTGTACCGGGAGCAACGCCGAAGAAGCCTGCTTCGGGGTTTACAGCCCAAAGTCTGCCGTCTTCGCCTATGCGGAGCCAAGCAATATCGTCACCTACGCACCATACTTTATAGCCCTTTGCCTTGAATACTTCAGGCGGAATGAGCATAGCAAGGTTTGTCTTGCCGCAAGCAGACGGGAAAGCAGCAGAGATATATTTGATCTCGCCCTGGGGATTTTCGATGCCGAGGATAAGCATATGCTCAGCCATCCAGCCCTCTTTACGTCCGAGCCAGGAAGCGATACGGAGTGCGAAGCACTTTTTGCCGAGAAGAACGTTTCCGCCGTAACCGGAGTTGATGGACCAGATCGTGTTGTCTTCGGGGAAGTGGCAGATGTATCTGTTGTTGTCGTCGAGGTCAGCCTTAGCGTGGAGACCCTTGATAAAGCCTGCATCGTCGCCGAGAGCGTCAATAACCGTCTTGCCAACTCTTGTCATGATGACCATGTTAAGAACAACGTAGATGGAGTCTGTAAGCTCGATACCGATCTTAGCGAAGGGAGAGCCGACAACGCCCATGGAATAGGGAATGATATACATTGTTCTGCCCTTCATGGAGCCCTTGTAGAGCTTGGAGAGCTTTTCGTAGCATTCGTCGGAATTCATCCAGTTATTTGTCGGGCCAACGTCTTCCTTCTTCTTTGTGCAGATGAAAGTACGTCCTTCAACACGAGCAACGTCGTTGATAGCTGTGCGATGGAGATAGCAGCCGGGGAGCTTGTCCTGGTTGAGCTTGATGATCTCGCCTGTAGCCATAGCCTGCTGGCGAAGGATCTCGAGCTGTTCTTCGCTTCCGTCAATCCAAACGACTTCGTCGGGAGTTGTCAGAGCCTTCATTTCATCGATCCATTTAAGGACATGAACATTGTTTGTCATTTTACTTTTCCTCCTATAATAAAGGTTAATTATTTTATAATGTCTTGCGGAAAACCAATCCTCCGCAGTTTATATGATAACATTTTAACAAGGATTTGTCAACACCTTTTTTAAAAAAATCGCCGATTTTACACGCATTTTACAATAAAAACTGAAAAGCAGAAAAACGGCATACCGATTTGACGGTCAGCATAAACATATATCAAAGACAAGCAAGGAGGAAATCCATGCAAACAAGGATAATTACTGATTTCGACAGAGCTTTAGCGTTACTTCCGGACAGCGTGCGCGACAAGCTTTCGGCAGTACCTTACCATGTGCGTGAAGCGGCTTGGGAGATACGATTGCGTGTGGGGCGGCGCGCGGCGGTAACGTACGGAGGGGAGAACTTTCTTTGCGGCATGGCGATCACCGCCGAGGAGATAGCATGCACGCTTGAAAAGCTTTGCGCAGGTTCAGTCTACAGCTGTGAGCATCAGATAACTGACGGATTTATTTCCCTGGCGGGCGGTGTAAGAGCAGGCGTATGCGGAAGTGCCGTTTGCCGAGGCGGTGCGATCAGCTCCGTGCGTGACGTGTCGTGTATCAACATAAGGATACCGAGAGAGGTGTACGGCGCGGCTGATGAACTGATGGCGCACTTTGATATGGGCGGAATGCTGATAATATCACCGCCGTCCTTCGGCAAAACGACGGTACTGCGTGATATGGCACGTCAGCTTTCGGATAAAAGAAATTTGCGCGTTTGCGTGCTTGATGAGCGAAGCGAGCTTGCGGGATGCGTAAACGGAATTGCAAGCAAAAACGTCGGTCAGATGACGGATATCATGAGCGGATATCCAAAAGCGCAGGGCATTGAAATTGCCATACGCACCATATCGCCACAGGTGCTTATTTGCGACGAAATAGGCGGTGAGGACGAAGCGAAGGCTGTGGGCGAGGCGGCAAAATGCGGTGTTGCCGTTATAGCTACAGCCCATGCACGGGACATACGGGAGCTTACCGAGCGCGAACCACTTGCACCACTTATGAAAAGCGGCGCGTTCACGGCGGTGGCGGTGATTGGTAAAACGCACAGGATGGAGAAGATATACAAGCTCGGCAAAGCAGGAATATGGCAAGGGTATGGTGAAAATAATGATTTATAAAATTATAGGCGCATCGTCCGTCACTCTTTCGGCGTATTTGATGGGACAGATATATTCACGCACCCTTGATTCGTACGCACGTGTAATCGGTGATACGGCGAAGCTTGTGGAATATATGAAAAGCGAAGCGGTTAGCCGTGGGACTCCGCTGAATGAAATAGTAAAAAATATTTGCCGTAGCTTTAACGGCAGAGATACGGTGCTTTTCACGGCGACGATGCGCTACATTGAAAAGGGCGAGCTTTTTTCAGCGGCATTTGCAATGGCTGTGAAGGAGAGCAGGCTGCTGAAAAGTGAGGATAAAAGCTTGCTTGAGGAGTTTGCGAGAGGCGCTTGCGTTTGTTCGCGCTCAAGCCTTGGCGAATATTTTGACGGATATATTACCGTGCTTAACGAGCGCGCGGAAAGAGCGAGAGAGGACGGGGAGAAAAAGGGCAAGCTTTTGAAAAACGTATCAGTTTTGGCGGGAGCTTTCGCGGCTGTACTTTTATTGTAACATAAAACGGAGAAACGCATGAACATAGATCTCATATTTAAGGTCGCCGCTATCGGTATAATCGTGGCGGTGCTCAATCAGCTTCTTGCCCGATCGGGACGGGAGGAGCAGGCGATGATGACGACGCTGGCGGGACTTATAGTGGTCCTTTTAATAATCGTCGGTCAGGTCAAGGAGCTTTTCGACACGATAAAAACACTTTTCGGGTTTTAGCTATGCTTTTCAAGATAATCGGCGCAACGCTTATCGTTTGCGTAGTTGCGGTCGTATTGCGTCAATATAAAAGCGAATACGCAATTTTCACGGTGGTAGCCGCCGCCGTTTTAATATATGGGCTTATTCTTGGCGGCTTCAGACAGATAATGGATTTTCTGACGGAGCTCAGCTTAAGCATTGAAAATGCAGGTGCATATCTTGCTGTAATGCTTAAATGCTTTGCCACGGCAGTTATAACTGAAATAAGCTGTGATATATGCCGTGACAGCGGAGAGAGCGCGCTGGCAACGAAAATACAGCTTGCGGGCAAAATTGCCATCGTAATTATAGCGATACCGCTTTTTCGGGAGGTGCTTGCCCTTGTTACGCAATAGCTTAAGGCTGGCGTTGCTCATATCGGTAGCACTGTGCATTTTTTGTATCGGTGTAAAAGCGGACGAGCAAAGCGAGCTGTATAACGAGCAATTCGTACAGTTTTCAGCAGATAAAATAATAGACGGGCTTGCACCTCCGATACAGCAGATGATAGGTGATGAAGACGTTATTTCAGCGGAAAAGGCATCACAGATAACGTCGCCAAAGCTTTTAGTGCAAAGTGCGGTCAACTCCGCGCAAGCTCCTTTAAGACTGGCGCTGAAGCTCACGTCGCAGATTTTGGCGCTTATCCTTGCCGTTGGAATGTTTTCATCCTTTGAACTGTCGGACAAAGCTGTACAAACGGTGCTTGGCGCTGTGTCATCCTTGGCAGTTGCCGCCGTGTGCTTTCAGCCCATTCTCGATGCCACAAGACAAATGTGCGACGCTGTGAATATGAACACGTCGCTTACCTTGGCAACGCTTCCCGTGAGCGCGGCGATAACTGCGGCGTCGGGCGCTGTAGCTGATGCGGCGGCAATACAAGGACGCACGGCGATAATTACGGCGCTCATGTCCCTTGTTACAAGCGGTGCCGTTTTACCCCTTGCAGAAAGCGGACTTGCCTTGGTAACGGCGGTATCCGTGTCGGCAGGTGCAAGCATTAGCGGAATTATGAGTACCATAAAAAAAGCTTCGTCTACATTGCTGTCCATCGCCGTGACGGTGGTGTCGTCATCGCTGACATTGCAATCGGTGATGGCGAAAGCGGCGGACAGCGCCGCTACAAAAGCTGTGAGCTACACGGTATCGGGCTTTGTACCCGTTGTCGGAGGACCGTTGTCGGAGGTTGTGAAAACGGTAATGAGCTGTAGTGAGCTTGTGGCAACGACGGTCGGCACGGTGAGCATGGTATCGGTGCTTATAATGTCAGCGCAGCCATTTTTCACGGTTGCGTTTATGCAATGCGCATTGCGGCTGTGCGCGGCTGTGGCACAGATGACGGGTGTTGACGGCGTAAGCGCCTTTTTATCGGAGCTTGCATCGCTCGTGTCCATAATGTTGGCTGTGTTTTTATCTTCCATAGTGCTTTTGATGCTGGCACTTGGACTTGCAATAGTGTGAAAGGAGAGAAAAATGCTTCGCATATGGACAGCTACAGTGGCGGCGACGGTTATGATGTCCTCGGTGATACAGTCGCTTTTGCCCGATGGAAAAACAGTAAAATACGTACGTTTTGTTTGCTCCGTCGTTTTGGTGATTTGTATCATATCGCCAATAAAAAGTATTGACCTTGATAAAATAAATCTGGACATTTCCGCAATATTTTCACAAAACGGCGATGTAAGCTATGTGACGGTGCTTGACGAGCAAACGAAACGGCTTTACGAAAAAAGGCTTGAGGAGCTTGTGAAAAGAGGCTTGCAGGAAAGCTGTAAAACGACTGTCGTTGGCATGGATATACGGCTTTCGGGCAAGGGGAGTGAAACGGTGCTTGAAAAAATGACCGTGTACATAGGGAAAAACGATGGCACAAAGGTAGCGGCGTGTGAGTATTATCTCAGGAAAACTCTCGGCTTTGATGCGGAAATAAAAATTGTACAATAATATAAGTCGAGCTTGAGTTTTGCGGGGAAATGTGCTATAATATTTTCAAAGCTTTGAAAGGATGTTTTTTTATGAAAAAAGCCGTTTCTTTAATTTTAGCAATGTTTTTGATGATGAGTCTTAGCATATTTGACGTCAGCGCCGAGGAGGTCGGAATTTCGGTAAACGTATCTGACCTTTACAAAACGAAAAAGGTTTACGATACGCTTCCCAACACCTTCGAGGCGACTGTGTTTTTCCCTGAGAACATGAACGCTTCAACACGAGGCGGTGTCATACTCGGCAATTACACAGGCAGCGGACGTTGCATCAATTTTGAAATACATACATCGGGTACGCCCCGTCTTTATTGGGTCGATGAAGACGGTACCGTTCACGATTGGCAATTCAGAAACGCAAATGTATATAACGGTCAATGGAATCACATTGCCATAGTGCGCGAGGCGGACGGCTCATATGTGACTTGCTATGTGAACGGCGAGGCGGTACAGCTTGTAAATCAGGGCAATGTGTCGCAGTCGCTCTGCACTCTTCCCTTTGCCGTCGGCGGTGACCTTCGCTCAGGCAACGCGCAATATTTCAAGGGGCTGATAAAAAATATTGCCGTATATGCCGATTCACGAACTGAAGCGCAGATTTTGGCTGATTATCAGGCGCAGACTATAAGCACCGATAATCTTATCGCGGGCTATGATTTCAGCAGTATCAGCGGTGAGCTTCCCGACAGAGTGGAGGATATCAGCGGAAACGGCTACGATATCGGTTATGAGAAAATATGGTTTGAGGAAAAAGAACCCGTGAAGGACTATGCTTATTCCTTTGCAGTTGTGGGCGATACGCAGATAGTCGCAGAAAAATATACGGACTATATGACGGACATCTATCAATGGATAGTTGATAATGCTGAGAAGAAAAATATAAAATTCGTAATGGGTCTTGGCGATATAACAAATTCCAACACTTACCGTGAATGGAGTGCCTGCAAGGAAGCTATACAGCTGATGGACGGTGTAATTCCTTACAGCTTGAACCGCGGAAATCACGACGGCGCTGCCCAGTTTAACAGCGCTTTTATGGGTGAATATTATCATAAGCAGTTAGAAGAAGCTTATAACGACAAGCTTGAAAATACATGGCAGGAGCTTGTTGTCGGCGACATAAAATACCTTATCATGACGCTTGATTACGGTGCGGGAGACGATATACTGCAATGGGCAAGCGGCGTAATAGAAGCGCATCCTTATCACAACGTTATCATCACTACTCACGCATATCTTTTCCGTGACGGAACGACGCTCGATCAAGGTGACGTATGCCCGCCTGCGACAACGGGCGGAAGCAATAACGGTGATCATATTTGGGAAAAGCTTGCTTCAAAGCATGAAAACATCGTGCTCGTTTTGTCGGGCCACGACCCGTGCGACAATATCATAATGGCGCAGACAAAGGGCGATAACGGCAATGTCGTAACACAGATGCTTGTAGACCCGCAGGGCGTCGATGCGGCGCAGGGTGCAACGGGACTTGTGGCGATGCTCTACTTCTCCGAGGACGGAAAAAACGTGCAGGTGGAATACTATTCTACAGTAAGACAGCAGTATTTTATGAGCTCAAATCAGTTTGAAATGGAGCTTAATGTGGTTGAAACGCCTGCGCCTACCGCAACGCCCACTCCTGTTCCGCCTACGGCGACACCGCCTGCCGCCCAATCTCCCACACCTACACCGTCAGATGCGCAGACAACGCCGACGGAGGGGGAAGGACTTGACGGTTCTGTTATCGGAGTAATAATTTTCGGAATAATCGTTATTCCCTTGGCTGTGATCGCTTTTGTGATATACGGCACAAGAAAAAAGAAATAAAACGAGTGCACATTCGGCGAAATGATCTTATGAATCATTTCGCCGTTTTGCTTAAGAAAACTACATTCACATAACTGTTAGGCATCATTGAATTTTCAAACACATTATATAATGCACAAACTTTTATTTATAAATCGGTAAAAATAAGAAAAGAGCAACTTTTCAAAAAAATTCGAAAAAAGTGAGACAAAATTTGATTTCAAACGTACTCTATAAATAGAGGGCTAATTTATACGAAAAGAGCTAAAAAACTAATAAAAACGGCGGGAAAAACAACTTTTTTCAAAAAATTTAAAAAAATTTCGAAAAAAGTGAGACAGAATTGAATTTTTAACGTAATATACAAAATAAGGCGGTAGTTTTTGGTGGCCCAAAATTGCATAAAAATTACCGCCATATTTTTAAATCAGGAGGATACATATGAAAAAAGTTATTACAATTCTGCTCGCGGTGTTACTTTGCTTTGCGGTTGCATCTTGTGACGAGGAAAAAGCAAATGAAAGGGATCTTGCGGTTTCGGAAGAAGGAATTTTTGGATGCTTTGTAGCTGAAAACGGGATATACCATATTGAGGGCGAAAATATGTATTTCGCAGATTTTGAAACAGGCTATGATGTGGTTTTGTGTAATAAACCTGGATGTATGCATCTGCCGTATAATCAAGAGACGAATCCGCTTCCGACCTGCGATTCCGTATCTATGCACGGAGAACAGCTCTTTGACGTTGTTGTGTATAAAGGTGCGCTTTATTGGGTAACGAATGATTTTGCGGACTCAAAGCTTTGTATATATAAAAGTGAACTTGACGGTTCATTAAAAAGACTTATAGCAACGGAGAAAGGATTTTATCTTTCGTCAATTTCGACACCGACTGTCTGCACCGGGGACAGGCTGTATTATGTAGGAACTGATGTGACTGCGGTTGCCGAAAATGAAGGTATGGAAAATCAAAGAACAGAGAAGCTGATATGTTTTGATTTGTTAAACGGCGAAACGAAGGTGCTGTTTGAAAAGCAGAACCAAGACGGCGTACGGATGTTTATGAATTTTTTTGCTGATGAAGAAAAGCTTTATTACACCATAGATGACGGCGAATACGGTTATGAAGAAACAGAACTGTCCAATGGCGATATAATATCGATGTTAAAACTGCAAAAGCAAAAATATGACTTGTATGCCTTGGATCTGATGACGCAAGAACAAGAGCTTTTGCATTCATCGCAGGAAGAGGGAGTATATGTCACAGCGTTAGGGCTTTCAGACAGTCAAGGGATGATATTTTATAATAAGTACGATATTTACGATTCCGAAGGAAAAATGATATATGAAGACGGCGGCTTTGCATATGTAGCGGGAGATAAGCTGCTTACAAGAAAGTATGAAAATAATGATCTGAGTATAAACGTAGTGGATATTCCGTCGGGAGAGATAGAAAACAGCTTTAAAATCAGCTCGTCTAATATTCAAGCTGATACGGAAAAATACATTATAGTAATCAATATGCAAAGCAATAAAAAGGTGTTTTGGCTGTGTGAAAAGAAAGATTTCTACAGCGGAAATGTGATTTGGAAAGAAATAAAGGACATGTGATAAGGAGGATACGTATGAAAAGGATTATTACAGTTTTACTCGTAGTTTTACTCTGCTGGGCGGTTACAGCATGTGACGAGGAAAAAGCAAATGAAAAAGATATTGTAAGTTCAATGGTAAATTCTTGTATTACAGAAAACGGAATATATCATATTAGCAGAGAGTCGAGAAAAAAGCTTTGTTTTGCCGATTTTGAAACAGGATACGACATAGTACTTTGTAATAAGCCTGAATGTGCGCATGAATTATATAACGGAAAAACAAATCCTCTGCCCACGTGTAATGCAGTAACAATGCATGGAGAGGACTATTACGGCATGATTGTATACAAGGATGTTCTTTATACTGTAGAGAATAGCATTAATACTAACGAGCTGTATATAAACAAAAGTAATCTTGACGGAAGCGGGAAAAGTACCGTTGCGACTATAAAAGGATGGTTTATGCAAAATGGTGTAACTCCGATAATATGTGCAAACGGATATATGTATTACGTGGGATGGGATTATTCCGCAGATATGGGCGAAGGAGAACCGGATTTCAATAAATTAGTGGAAAGCTTGTATAAAATCGAGCTTTCTACAGGTAAAGTAGAGAAACTGATTGAAAAAGAGTCAGGCAATGGCATTTATAAATTTATAAACCTGTATACAGACGGAAAAAAGCTGTATTATAATATTAATAACAGTATAAGCGAATATGATGAAACAACAGCTTCGTATCAAGTGAAAGAATGGATAACTGACTTTTATTTCTACGATTTAGAGACAGGAACGGAAAAACAAGAGAATGCCGAAGGTGAATATAAAGGGATAGTGGGAATTTGCGATGATTACAGCAGGGTTATAGAAGAATATATTGAAGGTAAAAAGGTGCTGACGAATAACGGAAGAATTATCCATGAAGTCGGTGACCGCGAAATATTTTTCGTAGCGGAAGACAAGCTGATAGTCAGAAAAATTGTCGGCGATTTATACACGATAATAGACATAGAAACGGCACAGATAGAAAAGCAGTTTAAAGGTGAAGGAAAAGTTATTATCGGATCCGGTGAAAAGTATTTAGTAGCTAAAAACATTACGAACGATGACTTTGCTATAGTATCAAAAGATAATTTTTACAAAGGAAATGCGTATTGGAATCCCGTAGCTCAAAAAATAGGCACAAATGAAAATCCTATAACAGCAAGTCCGCAGGCAACACCGACGGAAATGCCTTTATGGGAAAAGGTGTCGGCGGAAATGAATGAGAAATATGCTGACAAAACACGTCTTGTTTGGTATATGAACGGTGCGCTGATAAACTCATCTGAGGACTTTGCAAGAATGATAAATGAATATCTTGATAAAAAAGGATATGATTTTTTTGTTGACCTGTATTATACGAATGGTGACTGGAGTGAATATAACTTTACAAAATCACTCAAGGAAAATAAGATACAAGCCGATATAATCTCAACGGGATTTTGCATTGATCCTATCGGTGATTCATACTACGCATATGCGAGAGATGGACTCTTTGCACCGATGACGGAGTTTTTTGAAACGGAATCGGGAAAAGAGCTTCGTGCATTCTATAATGAAAAAATATGGAAATCAGCAGAGATAAACGGCGAAGTTTACGGCGTTACAAAGCGTATGGCATACGAATATGACAAGGTGTATGTTTTCAATAAGGCGATTTTGGACAAGTATGAACTTTCCGTGGATGATTTTACGGGCGACTTAGAAAAAGATTACGAGCTTTTTAAACGTGTATATGACGCGGAGATAAAGGAAAACCCTGATTTTGTAACAGTGCTGTTCAATGAAAACCGTAACATGATGCCATATGATAGAGTAATGTCTAATTCCACATCGCCGAAATGTATCGTTGCAAAAATTGGCGATGAAAATGGAGGAATACTTAATTTCTATGAGCAAAGTGACGTGTCCGCGACACTTCATACAGTAAAGAAATATATGGACAGCGGATTTTGTAAAACGGGAAATTTGCCTGCTGATATGCATAACTTTTTCTGCATTTACACATTATCGGAGAAAAAATATGAGATGCGTGAGATAGCACAAAGGAGCGCACCGACGAATCAGCAAGGAGAGTATCTTCCGTTGCCTGACGATCTTATGGTGGCAGGAAAGTGGCTTGAAGCAACATCGCAAGTATTAACAGCGGTAGAAAGATGCTTTGGTGTTGCATCGTGGAGTGAGCATAAAGATGAAGCATTTGAAGTAATAAAGCTTATGAGTACGGATGCTGAATTTGCAAACATATTGATGTACGGCAAGGAAGGAAGTACTTATGAAATAGCGGATGGAAAAGTCGTATATACTTCTAACTCAAGCGGAGTAAGCAGCAGAACATGGTTTTTTAATGATGAATTACTGCTGTTGCCGAGAAAGGGAGAGGCTGAGAATAAAGCGGAAATATACAGACAGCTTTATGAAAAAGCTGAAACGTCAGCTGTAACGGGCTTTCATTACGACAATCCAGAAACATTGGAGTTGCAACAAACTATCGGCAGAATAGAGCAGGAATATGCAGGACTGTGGAACGGTGCATACGAGGATGTAGACGCGACACTTGCAGAGCTTAACGCAAAGCTTTACGAAGCGGGCTTGCAAACGCTTTTAGACGATATAAACACGCAGTATGAAGCGTGGAAAAGCATAAAATAAATTTAAAGATTTTAAAAAAAAGTGAGACAAAAATGGATTTCAAACGTACTATATAAATAGAGGGCTAATTTATACGAAAAGAGCTAAAAAACTAATAAAAACGGCGAAAAAAACAACTTTTTTCAAAAAATTTAAAAAAAGTTTGAAAAAAGTGAGACAAAATTGATTTTGAATTGTAATATATAGTAGGGGGATAAAATCTCTCAATCTGTAAAGGAGGAAAATATATGACAATTCAAAGTGAAAAGTCTCACGAAATACCGCCGTGGAAAGTAGCGCAGCTTATTGAAGGCGGAAAATAAGCTGAAGAAAAAAAGAAACCGCCGCCACCACAAAAGAAAAAATATTAAAATTACTTAGGAGGAACAAAAAATGAAGAAAATAGTTTCTATTATCATCGCAATCGCAATATTTGCAACAATAGGTACATTAGCTGCATTTGCATATAATGCACAGGAAAATGCGTCACTTAATTCTGGCGCACAATCTGTTTTAGGAAAATCGTCTTTAAATACGTCTAGCGGAATCGGTTCGACGGTAATGACTTTTGCATATGGATTTAATCCAGCGGATTACAATCCTTCTGTAACTGTTTCAACTTGTTATGAGATAATAGATGAAGATCAAGTACCGTTGAGTGTAGTGGACTTTAATACTCAGGCAAATGGAACAACCACTGCGTATGCGGGTTCATCAATGCCGGCACAGTATCAAGGAATTTATACATCATATAGAGTAACATCTACGCATTCAGCAAGAGCTGGAGAACAAACATGGATAACTACAACACAAGATAAATAGATTTATCTCAGCTTATGCTGTGCACGGACAATCCGTGCACAGCATAAATAAATGTTGAAATTTTGAATTAGGAGGATATATATGAGAAGAATCATTACGATTATATTTGCAGTACTTCTTTGTTTTACATTTGCATCTTGCAATGATAAAAAGAATGAAGATGTGGCAATGTCAGGTAATAGTTTTTGTGTGACTGAAGATGGTGTGTATCATATTAACGGTGAGCATGTATCCTTTTTAGATGCGCAGACGGGATATGACGTAGTATTGTGTAATGATCCATCATGTAATCATGAACCAAAAAGCGATAAAAACCCTGTACCTATTTGTGATGCGGTATCAATGTATGGCGAGGAAATATATGATATAATTAAGTATAACGAAAATCTTTATTGGATATTAGGTAGCGCAGATACAAGCAAAATTGTCATATATAAAAGCGAATTGGATGGCTCGGCAAAAAGTATCGTATGTGAGATAAACGGTTTCTTCATGAAGGGAATAATGCCGAGTATATGTGCTGACGGAAAATTGTATTTTGTTGCATGGAGCTTTGCCCAACAAGAACAAGATGTTGATTTCAGCTCTTTTTGTGAAACTATTTATGAAGTGGACTTGTCAAACGGTAAATATGAGGAGCTTTTTGAAACGATAACAAAAGAATATACAATAACGCGCTTTTTGTATAATAACGGTTCACTTTATTATACGTTTGCAGACCATGAATATGGGATGAGAGAAACGATAAATGCAAACGGTGAAAAAGAGGAATTTTATGGCGTAGTTAAAAGCAAGTATGAGATTCATGCTATTGATATAAAAACAAAGAAAATAAAGCTTGTCCATTCTCCGCAAGATGAGGAATACAGCTTTATGGTAGGGTTTGATGAAAAAGGTCTTATCAGAGGTGAAATCGAAGACAAGGTGACGAAAATATTGAATAGTAAAGGAAACGTAATATTCAGCTGTGAAGGACCGACATTTTCTTATCTTGACGGAAATAATCTTATTTTATTTATCGGACATGAATATATCATTATAGATACAGTAAAAGAGAAGGAGAAAGCTCGCTTTTCTCATGATTTGTGGATAAATTTGCTGGGTGATAATGAAGAGTATTTTGTAACATCTTCCATTGTAAACGGTCAAGTAAAATATGATCTTATTGAAAAGGATAGTTTTTATAACGGAGTGTTTAAAAGTGTGGACAAAATAACACAAATGCCTGTTGTTGAAACGCCGCAAGCAACGCCGACGGAAATTCCTACTTGGGAAATGGTATCGGCGGAAATGAATAAAAAGTATGCCGATAAAACTCGCATAGTTTGGTATATGAATGGCGATATGATAGATGCAAGCGCTGAATTTGCGAGAACTGCAAATGAATACATTGATAAAAAGGGTTATGACTTTTTTGTGGATTTTTATTATACGGATAGCGGATTTTGTGAGTATGACAGCGCGGTTTCATTGAAAAATAAAGGAAAGCAGGCAGATATTATTTCAACGGGGCTTTGTATGGACCCTGTAGGTGATGTGTATTACGCTTTTGTCCGTGATGGATTACTTGCTGCTTGGAATGAACTTTTGGAAAGCGATTCGGGAAGAGAGTTTAAGGCTTTTTATGATGAAAAGTTTTGGAAAGCTATGGAGATAAACGGAGAAGTATACGGCTTTCCTGTAAGACCTGTCTTTGATGTGGCACCCGGATATATTTTTAATAAAGCAGTGCTCGAAGAATACGGACTTACAATAGATGATTTTACCGGTGACCTTAAAAATGATATGCCTATTTTTAAACGCATATATGAAAGTGAAAAAGAAAAAGGAAATGAAGATTTTTTAACTATAAGAATATCTGCTAATAATACATACATTCCATATGAACGTGTAATTACAAATTCAGCGGCTCAAAAAGCCATAAGTATGCGTTTTACTGAAGATGTATCTCAGATAGTGAATTTTTATGAGCAAGAAGATGTAAAGGATTATTTAAAAACCATAGGCGAGTATTTCAGCGAAGAAATAGGAACTTATGAAAGTATTCCGTATGATATGTATGACTTTTTATGCTTATATACAAATATGAGCGGCTATGAAGATGTTAAAGCTTTGGCGCAAAGATGTGCACCGAAAGAAAAAGGGGATGCGTTTGGTGAACAATTGCAGCTCCCGGATGATTTAGAGCTTGTTGCAAAGAGAACAGAAAGCACAGGATATGTGATAACGGGAACGGAACGGTGCTATGGAATTGCAAGCTGGAGTGAGCATAAACAGGAAGCTTTTGAAGTGCTGAAACTTTTATATACGGATAGTGAATTTGCCAATATAATGCGATTTGGTAAAAAAGGAGAAACGTATGAGATCGTAGAGGGAAGAGCTGTTTACACCGAGGCAGCGATAGAAAAGGCTGAAATTGATTCTAGACATCTTTATTTTAGTGATATTATATTGAATTTACCGAAAGAAGGTGAAAGAGCAGACAAAAAAGAAATATACGCTTCAAGGCTTGAAGATGCGGCATTAACATCTTTGACGGGCTTCCATTACGATAACCCCGAAACAGTGGAGCTGCAACAGACTATCGGCAGAATAGAGCAGGAATATGCAGGACTGTGGAGCGGTGCATACGAGGATGTTGAAGCCACCCTTGCAGAGCTTAATGCAAAGCTTTATGAAGCGGGCTTGCAAACGCTTTTAGACGATATAAACGCACAGTATGAAGCGTGGAAAAGCGCGAAATAAATTTAAAAAGTGAGACAAAATTGAGTTTTTAACATAATATACAGACGCGTTTTGTAAACACATGACAATATAAAAAAGCTTCGGATATTCCGAAGCTTTTTTAGTTAACATTATTTGCAAAGCTTTGTCAGCTTTTCATTAAGTGCGTCTACAGCCCATTGAGGTGTTGACCATGAGGTGACGAGGCGGACGACGCTATGGCTGGCATCGTATTTTTTCCATATGGAAAGCTCAAAATCCTCCCCAAGCTTTTCTGCGATAACATCGGGTAAAATGGGGAAAAGCTGATTTGTCTGCGCAGGCGCAAAAAAAGGCACGTCGAGATCTTTTAGCGTATTTGCAATTTCCGCGGCACATTTGTTTTCATGGCGCGCTATATCCAAGCCAAGCATATCAGTGAAAAGCGCTTCAAACTGCGCGCCGAGCAAAAAGCCCTTCGCCGTAAGGTGACCGCGCTGTTTTATAGAAAAACGGAAGGCAGTTTTCAGATTATCGTTTAATATAACGAGTGCTTCGCCGAAAAGCGCGCCGTTTTTTGTACCGCCGATGTAAAAACAATCGGTCAGCGCGGCAATATCCGCAAGAGAAAGGTCGTTTTCCACGCTTGCAAGGGCGCAGAAGAGCCTTGCGCCGTCCAGCATCAGCAAAAGCCCGTGCTCGTCACAGCATTTGCGCAAAGCCGTGAGCTCTGATTTCGTATAAATCGTGCCGAGCTCCGTGGAATTTGAAATATACACCATGGCGGGACGGACCATATGCTCGTCCGTATGGAACAAAACTGCATCTTCAACTTCCTTCGGCGTAAGCTTGCCGTCAGTGCCCTCCACGGTGACGACCTTGTGACCGCTCGCTTCGATAGCGCCTGTTTCGTGAACGGCAATATGCCCTGTTTTCGCGGCAATAACTGCTTCAAAGGGGCGAAGCGCATGGGCGATAACGGTGAGATTTACCGCGGTGCCGCCGGGCAAAAAGTGAACGTCGGCATCACTACGGTGTATGGAGTTTTTAATAAGCGCGGCGGCTTTGTCACAGCATTCGTCGATGCCGTAATTGCCGTGCTGCTTGCCGCATTCGTCGGCAACGGCTTTGAGCACGACGGGATGTGCGCCCTCGCTGTAATCGCACATAAAGCTGTATATCATAATGCTACCCTTTTAATCTGCGAAAAGCTTTTTCATTTCGCTGTCGGAAAGACCGAAGGTCTCCTGAATATTTTCGTATGCAATGTCGGGCTTTTCGTAAATTATCTTTCGTATTCTTTCAATATTTTTTTCCCAGCTTGACAGCTTAGGTGCGCCCCAGCGCTCTGCCTGACGGGGAATTTCACTTCGTATTTCGTCGCAAAATTCGTTTAGAATGTCGTTCAATCTGTCAGGATCAAAGGTGTTTTTTACATGGTAGACATACGCATCGATAAACTGCTCCTTGAAATCCTCGTTGCTGAGAAGCGCACGGGCGATCTTTGTGCTGAACGCCTTGTTTACGCCGTGTCCCTTCTTGTCAATGATGTCCTCAAGGGTGTTCCACGTGTATGTGCTCGGCCACAAAGCCCAGTCAAGGTCAAAAAGTACCCAGCGCCATTTACCCTCGTCGCCCTTTTCCTTGTAAAACTTGATATTACCTGTGTCTGTATTACCGTAAAAGGTTTCAACTATCCAATAATTGGTCCATTCCTCAAGATCTATTTTCGATGCAACGTAATCGAAATCTTCCTGCTTGGAAAGGTTGAGGTTGTGGTCGTCAAGGTAAGCTAAAAGTTCCTTATATTCCGTGATACTACCTGCTTTTACGTTGCTGTTGGCTTTGATAATGTCAATGTTATCCTCTTCAATGCCGTCATGATAGTAAAAATATGACTCGTCTATCTTTTCACGCAGGTTGTAAAGGCCCCAATATTCGCCGTTGATATATACGGCAACGGGCTGTACATCCATATAAACAAGATCCATCTGCCCCTTTATCGTACGTACGATATAAGCGTCGCGAAGCTTGGAGACATTCCAATCCTGTCCGGAAATGCGGAGAATAAGGCTTTTGAAGGTCTTGACATCGTTGTCCTCGAAAAAGGGATACCAGACCTCACTTGTGCCGTAAGCTTCCTTAAGATTTATGGATACTGATTTTTGTTTTTCCGCGCGGGAATATTGACCGAAATTTTTAATACCTGCGTCGAACTCAACGCCTAAAGTGCCGTCAGCCTCATAATATTCGAAGTGTACGGGACGTTCCCAATCCTTCCAGAAGTTTGCGCCTTGATGGGGAAACGTCTCGGTCCAACCGGGACCGTCGGCAAAAATACCTGTATTGTAATCGAAAAGATTGTCGGGGTCGGTTGTAAGGCAAACGACGGGAAGCTCATGGGGATCTTCGATCAGAAATGAGCGCGTAGCCGTATCGGAAGGGAGGAGCCCCGAACCGAAAACCACGGCGCGAAGTGAGCAAGACTTGCTTACGGTGATAGGCGCCGTATATTTAGGCGAGCTTGCCGTAGGGACAGTGCCGTCGGTAGTGTAATGGATAGAGCCGCCCTGCTGATTTGTAGATAGCGTGACGGTAATGCTGTCGGAGGAAAGCACGCCGCCGCTCTGCTCAATTACAGCAGGCTGAGCAAAGCCTGTGTACGCTGTGGCTGTGTTTGCCGTCCCCTTTGTGGGCGATGAGAAAAAGCGGCGTACAAGAGCGTTGTTTTCTAAAATTCTGCCGCTTGTGTTGTTTGCACGCTGTCTTCCGGTGTCAAAGCTGTCGGCAATGAGCCCGTCGGGGGCAGTAAGGATTATAGTTTCACCTGAAAATCCGACCTTAAAGCCTGCGGAAAGCGCGCTTTTTTTCAAATTTTCAACGCCGCTTGCCGAAACGACAAGGTAGCTGTACGGTGCAATAGTAACGTCGGGAAAAGTAAAAAGCCACGGACTCGAAAGGTCCTTACTGAGTCCGTAGCCTTGAAGATTGACAGGATCGGGCGTGTTGTTAAAAAGCTCTATCCAGTCGTCATCGGGAAGACCCGACACGATATGTGAGCTTACGGAGCAAACCTCGCTGATATACAAACGCTCCGTAAGCGCAATGTTATAGTTTTCAAGGGAAGTGTAGCCGTTGCCGTTGGCTTTGCCGGGCGTGGGTATGGCGAAAAATTCCCAAGCGTTGATGTCGGAGGCGGATCTTCCGACGGATACGTTGTCGGGTGTGCGGACAAGGGAAATTATATCGGCAGGTATGCCGCCGGGATTTGACAAAACAAGCTGTGTGTCAAGCTCACCTAAACGGAAATCAACGTGAATTTTACCTGTAGAACTGTCATATTCCTTTGTTTTGCCCGATAAATAGAGCAAAATATGTTCGTCGGGGGCAATAGTAACGTCGGGGAAGGTCCATTTAAGGGGGTCTGTAAGTTCATCGGAAAGTCCGAAATTTTTAAGGGAAATAGGCTCGGCGGAGCTGTTATAAATCTCTACCCAATCGCAGGCATCGCCGTCCTCATCGTAAAGAGTGTATACGTTTTTCGTCATGTACTCGTTGATGTAAAGACCGATATCGGAAACGGAAAGCTCGGAAAGGGAAACGGCGTGCGCACCGATGTTTTCGGCGTTGGGGGAGGGCGAGGCGAAAAATGCGTAATGTCCCTCGTCGTCCGTTGTCCAGCCGTATGAAATGTTGTCGATGCTTTCCGGAACTGTGACGAAGGAGATAGTACCTGCGCCGTCACTCAAAAGAACAGTTTCACCATAGCTGAGCTTGAAATTTGTATGAAGCTCGGCATCGGTGGTGCTTCTGTCCTTGCCCGAAGCGAAGACTACGATGTAGTCGTTGGGCTCAAGAATGATGGCGGGCAAACGCCACTGAAGAGGCTTTAAGGAATCGTCGGAAAGATAAAGATTTTCAAGGGAAACGGGACTGTCCGAGCCGTTATATATTTCGATCCAGTCGGAATATTCGCCGTCGCTGTCCGAAAGTCCGTTTGAATTTTTAGCCATGACCTCGTTAATTATTACGGCACCTTTTAAAGCGGAGGGGGTGACGTCTGGCGCATTGGCGGAGGTTGGCGTAGGCGTTGTGTTAGGTGCGAGAGTAGCTGTCGGTGCAGAGGTGGGCTGACCTCCGACTATCATGGATGAGATATCCCATTTATCGAATACCTTTACAACGCATATTATTGCGGCTATAATAAGGATAGGAAACAATATCATACCGATATTGAAGCGGCTGCGCTTTTTCCTTTTTTTGCGTTTTACATTGGTGGGGCGCTGATTTGAATGAGGCACGTTTTTGCCAGCGCTGTCACGTCTGACGGGCTTTTTTTGATTGTAATTATCGCTCATCTTTATATCTCCAAAAAAATAGAATGGTCATCTGTTATTATATATAGTTTACACCTAAGTGCAAAAAAAATCAATAGCAAATTGGGAGTTTTATCGTCAATTTTGAAGACAAAAGTAAAAAAACAGAGAAAAAACGGATATATTGTAAGTAAAAATTAAAAGAAGGGAGGAATTGTACACCTAATGCTATTGACAAAGGAGATTAAGAGGAGTAAAATTTAATAGGACGTGCACATAAAAATAATAAAATTAAAAAAAATTACGATTTTACTTGCAAAGCGGGAATAATTGTATTATAATATATTATTATATTTTGATTTTGACCTGCGGCGCATGATTTATGCGAACGCGATCATATATTTTTGGTTTGGAGGAAAACAAAGTGTTTCAGGTATGTGAAAAAAAGCGGCTCAACCCGACTGTTACGATGATGAAGATCAAAGCGCCGCTTGTTGCAAAAAAGGCAGAGCCGGGTCAGTTCATAATTTTGCGTGTCGATGAAAACGGCGAGCGTATTCCGCTTACCGTTGCCGATTTTGACCGTGAAAACGGAACTGTAACTATAATTTATCAGCTTGTCGGTTCAACGACGAAAAAGCTGGATGCTGTTGAAGAAGGCGGATATATTCACGATTTCGTCGGTCCTTTGGGCAGAGCTTCCGAAACGGAAGGACTTAAAAAGGTTGCCGTTATCGGTGGCGGCGTTGGATGCGCCATCGCTTATCCCACGGCAAAAAAGCTCCATGAGCTTGGCTGTGAGGTTCATGCAATAGTCGGCTTCAGAAATAAGGATCTCGTTATCCTTGAGGATGAATTCAAAGCAAGCACATCAAAGCTCGTTCTTGTTACGGACGACGGCTCTTACGGCACGAAGGGGCTTGTAACAGATGCGCTGAAGGCTCTTATAGAAAGCGGCGAGCAGTATGACGAGGTCATTGCTATCGGACCGCTGATAATGATGAAGTTCGTTTGCAAGCTTACGAAGGAATATGGAATTAAGACTGTTGTAAGTATGAACCCGATCATGGTTGACGGAACGGGAATGTGCGGCGGCTGTAGACTTACTGTCGGCGGAGAAACGAAGTTTGCCTGCGTTGACGGTCCTGACTTTGACGGACATCTTGTCGATTTTGATGAGATGATGGAGCGTAACCGTATGTACGGCGATTTTGAGCGCCATAAGTATGAAGATACTTGCAACCTGCTTAATAAGGAGATATGACCTATGCCTAATATGTCTTTAAATAAAAATCCCATGCCTGTGCAGGATCCTCAGATAAGAAATAAAAACTTTTCCGAGGTTGCACTTGGCTATACGCCTGAACAGGCGATAGATGAGGCAAACAGATGCCTTAATTGTAAAACACGTCCCTGCGTTGCAGGCTGTCCTGTAAAAGTAGCTATTCCCGACTTTATCGCAAAGGTAAGGGAAGGCGATTTCGAGGGTGCATATCAAATAATCAGCCTCAGCAGCTCCTTGCCCGCAGTTTGCGGCCGTGTGTGTCCGCAGGAAACTCAGTGCGAAAGCAAATGTGTTCGCGGCATAAAGGGTGAGCCCGTTGCTATCGGCAGACTTGAAAGATTTGTTGCTGATTGGCACATGGCAAACAGCAAGGGTGAAGCAGAAAAGCCCGCATCAAACGGTCATAAGGTAGCTGTCATCGGTGCAGGTCCGTCAGGACTTACCTGTGCAGGTGACCTTGCCAAAAAAGGCTACGAGGTAACTGTTTTTGAAGCTCTTCATATCGCAGGCGGCGTTTTGGTTTACGGTATTCCCGAGTTCAGACTTCCCAAGGCTATCGTTCAGAAGGAAGTTGACGGACTTAAGGCGATGGGTGTTGAGATAAACACCAATACCGTTATCGGTAAGACTCTCTCCGTTGACGAGCTGTTTGACGAGGGCTATGAGGCCGTATTTATCGGTTCGGGCGCAGGTCTTCCCAGCTTTATGAAGATACCCGGCGAAAACCTCAAGGGTGTTTACTCAGCAAACGAGTTCCTCACAAGAATCAACCTTATGAAAGCATACAAGGAAGATTCCGATACTCCCGTTATGCGTCCCAAACGTGTGGCAGTATGCGGCGGCGGAAATGTTGCAATGGACGCGGCTCGCTGTGCAAAGCGTCTTGGCGCTGAGAAGGTATATATCGTATACCGCCGTTCCGAGGATGAAATGCCTGCAAGACGTGAAGAGGTTGAGCACGCCAAGGAAGAGGATATCATCTTCAATACGCTTACAAATCCAGTTGAGATAATCGGCGATGAGAAGAAGTTTGTTGCAGGCATGAAGTGTGTCAAGATGGAGCTTGGTGAGCCCGACGCATCGGGTCGCCGCAAGCCTATCGTTATCGAAGGCAGTGAGCACGTGCTTGACGTTGACTGCGTCATCATGGCTATCGGCACATCTCCCAACCCCCTTATCCGTGACACGACAAAGGGTCTTGAGACAAACAAGCGCGGCTGCATCATAACGGAGGAGGAGACAGGACTTACCTCCCGCGAAGGTGTTTATGCAGGCGGCGATGCCGTAACAGGTGCGGCAACGGTTATCCTCGCCATGGGCGCAGGTAAAAATGCGGCGGCGGCTATTGATAAATATATATCTGAAAAGCAATAATAGTAAAATAGCTCTTGACATAACCGTTATAGTTTGTTATACTATTAACAAACTTTTCATTCTGTTAAAAGGAATGAAAATGATTCAAAGCAGAATATAATATTTCCGCCTTTGCGGAAAAAAGGAGTTGCATAAAATGAACAGAGTTTACAATTTTTCAGCAGGTCCCTCCATGCTTCCGCTCCCCGTTTTGGAGCGTGCACAGGCGGAAATGCTTTCATATGAAGGAAGCGGTCAGTCTGTTTTGGAAATGAGCCATCGCTCAAAGGTATATGATGCCATAATCGTTTCCGTTCAGGAAAAGCTTCGCAAGGTAATGAACATTCCCGACAATTATAAGGTTCTTTTCGTTCAGGGCGGCGCATCCACACAGTTTGCGGCAGTACCCATGAACCTTATGACAAAGAATAAGAAGGCTGACTATATCGTAACAGGTCAGTTTTCAGGCAAAGCGCAGAAGGAAGCTATGATATACGGCGAGGCAAGCATTGCCGCATCCTCTAAGGAAGCTAACTTTACATATATTCCTTCTCAGGATGAGCTTAAGCTCAATGCTGATGCAGACTACGTCCATATTTGCTTTAACAACACTATTTTCGGTTCAAAATTCAACTACATTCCCGAAACAGGCGACGTACCGCTCGTTGCCGATATGTCCTCCTGCATCCTTTCCGAGCCCGTTGACGTAACGAAGTACGGCGTTATCTATGCAGGCGCACAGAAGAATATGGCACCTGCAGGTCTTACCGTCGTTATCGTTCGAGAGGATCTTATCGGAGAAACTCTTGCAGGTACACCCACAATGCTTAAGTATAGCACAATGGCAGAAAACGATTCCATGTATAACACACCACCTTGCTACTGCATCTATATGCTCGGTCTCGTTCTCGATTGGATCGAGGAAATAGGCGGACTTTCCGAGATGAAGAAGATAAATGAAAATAAAGCCAAGATGCTTTATGATTTTATTGATGAAAGCAAGCTTTTCTCAAATCCCATTCGCAAGGATTGCCGTTCCATGATGAACGTAACATTCGTTACAGGCGACAAGGAGCTTGACGATAAGTTCTGCAAGGAAGCTGCCGCGGCAGGTTTTGTAAACATCAAGGGCCATCGCTCTGTCGGCGGTATGCGCGCAAGCATATACAACGCTATGCCCACAGAAGGCGTAGAGAAGCTTGTTGAATTTATGAAGAAATTTGAAGCGGAAAACGCAAAATAAGGAGTATATGAAATGTATAATATTCTCACTTTAAATAAGATTTCCAAAGAAGGACTTGCCCATCTTGATGCAAAGAATTATACTGTTTCCGATGCGTGCGAAGCACCTGACGGCGTACTTGTCCGCAGTGCCGCAATGCACGATATGGTAATGCCCGAATCTCTTCTTTGCATTGCTCGCGCAGGCGCAGGCGTAAACAACATTCCCGTTGATGCTTGCACAGAAAAGGGTATCGTAGTTTTCAATACACCCGGCGCTAATGCAAACGCTGTTAAAGAGCTTGCTCTTTGCGGACTTTTGCTTGCATCCCGTAAAATCGTTGACGGTATCAACTGGGCCAGAACTCTTGAAACAGACGTTGCAAAGCAGGTTGAAAAGGGCAAGAGCCAGTTTGTAGGCCCTGAGCTTATGGGAAAAACACTTGGTATAATCGGTCTCGGCGCTATCGGCGGTCCCTTGGCTAACGCCGCTCATCATATCGGCATGGATGTTCTCGGTTATGACCCGTACATCTCTGTTGACGCCGCTTGGAGCCTTTCCAGAACCATAAAGAAGGCAAAGACTATCGAAGAGATATATGAAAACTGCGATTATATCTCCATCCACGTTCCTGCAACACCTGAAACAAAGGGCAGTCTTAACGCACAGGCGTTCTCCATGATGAAGGACGGCGTACGTATTATCAATTTCGCTCGTGGTGAGCTTGTAAATGAAGCTGATATGGCGGCGGCTTTGGAATCGGGCAAGATAGCTTCCTACGTTTGCGACTTCCCGACAGAAGCAACGCTGAAAATGAAAAACTGCGTTTGCATTCCTCACCTTGGTGCTTCGACTTACGAGTCTGAAGAAAACTGCGCAAACATGGCTGTCAGTGAGCTGTCTTCCTTCCTTGAAACGGGTAACATCAAAAATTCCGTTAACTTCCCCAATGCAGAGCTCGCAAGAACCGGCGACACTCGTATTTGCATTATCCATAAAAATATTCCCGATATGCTCCGTCAGATAATGGCTGTTGTATCCGAAAAGAAGATAAACATCGAAAATATGGTCAACAAGTCCCGTCAGGCTGTTGCATATACAATGCTCGACATCGACGGTGACGCAAACGATGAGCTTGTCGCAAGCATCAAAGCTATCGACGGAATAGTCCGCGTAAGAGTTATTAAGTAACTGAATAAAAGTACTGCCACCGGGTAGGAAATGCAATATAAGCATTCGCAAACACATCGTTAGGTCATTGAAGATGTGATTTACGAATGCTTTTTTGTTGAAAGGAGTAAAAATATGAAGCGCAAGCTGATAGGAAAGCTGTCGAGCTTTGAAATAGCGCTGTGGATGGTAATGCAGTGCTTGTCACGCTGTCGTTTATGTGGCAAGCAGAAAAGGACATACTGACGCTTGTGGCGTCGTTGATAGGTGTAACGGCGCTGATATTTGTGGCAAAGGGCTATGTTATAGGACAGATCTTGACCGTAGTTTTCGCCGTATTTTATGGGATAATATCCTTTTATTTTAAATATTACGGCGAAATGATAACGTATTTGTGTATGTCCTCGCCCATTGCCGTGGTAGCAGTGGTATCGTGGATGAAAAATCCCTTTGAGAACAGCGCCGAGGTAAAGGTGAAAAGGCTTACGAAAAAACGTGCACTTATTATCGGTGCAAGCGGCGCTGTGATAACTGTGATTTTTTATTTTATCCTGTGTGCACTTGGAAATGCAAGCCTTGTTTTAAGCACGGTTTCCGTGTTTACAAGCTATGTGGCATCGGCGCTTACGCTCGTGCGGAGCAGATATTACGGGCTTGCATATGCGGCAAACGATGTGGTGCTTATAGGTCTTTGGATAGCGGCGACGGTGCAGGATAGAGCTTATCTGCCGATGGTTATCTGCTTTACTGTGTTTTTTGCCAATGATGTTTACGGCTTTTATCATTGGAGTAAGATGGAAAAAAGACAGGAAAAGCGACAAAAATAAAATGCAACTGTTGGTTGCGGCGTTTTCAAGGTGAAGTTGCTTGCTTTTCAGAGACGTTTTTGATAAAATATATTCAAAAATGAAGGGAGAATAATATGAATTTAAAGGATAAAATATTGTTTTATAGAAAAAAAGCAGGTATGTCTCAGGAAACTCTAGCGGAGAAGCTTGACGTGTCGCGCCAAGCAGTAAGCAAATGGGAAACGGGCGAGGCGCTGCCTGACCTTAACAATCTTGTTTTGCTTGCAAAAACATTTAATACGACGACGGATCATTTGCTTTCGGATGAAGAAGCTGATGGGGCTCACGAGGTCAAGCAGGAGGAAAAACAAGCAGAAAAAACTGAAGAAAAGAAGGAGAAATGTGCGCCTTTAAAGGAATCGTGGTTGGACAATCTGATAAAAGGTATTAAAAATATTTTTAATAAATACGGCTGGCTGACAGGCGTGTATCTTGCCGTTGTAGGCGCAATAACGACGGGAATGGGCTTGCTTGCCAAGTTTATTTCAAATATGCTGTTTACCCATAAAGTAAGCCATACGCTTCCTGGCTACAACGTGATTTTTGATGCTTTTGGAAATCAAACATCTGTAAATCCATCAGAGATCGCCTTTGACATTAAGGTGATAAATCCTGTTGATATAATATCTACGGTGATGATAGTTATCGGTGTAACGATGCTGATAGGCGGAATAGTTTTAGCGGTGGTACTGAAAAAAAGAAACAAAAATAGGTAAGAAAAAGGGTAATAACCACGTTTGCGGCTATTACCCTTTACTGTTTTTATCAATTAAAATTTGCCAAAGTGCTTGGACATATCAACACCTGAGAACTTTGTTCCTACGGGAGCCTGCTCGGGTTTATAGCGAGATGTGGCTATGCGCTTTTCAAGCTCGCTGAGGTATTTTTCCTCGTCAACGGGAATATCTACCCAATCGCCTGTCCATGTGGAAAGAAGCATAGCGTTGGAGATGGAAAGACCGCGGATACCTTCAATACCGGGAGCGAGGAGCGGTGAGCCGCTGAGTATAGCGTTTACGAAATCCTGAGTAATGCCTGCGTGCTGCGGGCCGTTTCCGCTTTCAACGTCTATTTCGATGCGAGTTGTTTTAGGAGCAGAAAACCCGTTTGTGGTCGTTGCGTTGAATTCACGCTCGTTCATCTCGTTCTTGTAAAATACCAGCTTACCGCCTTCGCAAATGAGCTTACCCATTTCACCTGAGATCTCAAATCTGTTTGTACCGGGAGCGTCGCCTGTGGTCGTTACGAAAACGCCTGTTGCGCCGTTTTCATATTCAACGATAGCTGTAACATCGTCTTCAACTTCGATATCGTGATACTTACCAAAGTCGCATTTTGCGAAAACACGCTTGGGCGTGCCTGCGATCCACTGCCAAAGGTCGAGGTTGTGGGGACACTGGTTAAGCAAAACGCCGCCGCCTTCACCTGCCCAGGATGCACGCCAGCTTCCGCTGTTATAGTAAGCCTGTGTGCGATACCAGTTGGTGATTATCCAGTTTGTACGCTTGATTGCGCCGAGCTCGCCGTTTTGGATCATTTCACGCATCTTCTGATAAACGGGAGTTGTACGCTGATTGTACATTATACCGAAAACCTTGCCTGAACGCTCTGCAGCTTCGTTCATTTCACGAACTTGCTTTGTGTAAACGCCTGCGGGCTTTTCTGTAAGAACGTGTAAGCCGTGCTCAAAAGCGGCGATAGCCATAGGCGGATGGAGATAGTGGGGAACAGCGATGATGATAGCATCGCAAAGTCCTGATTTCATAAGCTCCTCTGCGCTTTCAAAGCAGGGAAGGTCGGCGCGTGTGATGTTGCGTGCCGCTTCAAGCTTTTGGGGGTTAATATCGCAAACTGCCGCAAGCTCTGCGTTTTCTATTTCGTTTTTGTGCAGATACTGTATGTGCCAATAGCCCATGTTACCTACGCCGATAACACCAATACGTACTTTTTCCATAATAACAACTCCTTAATTTAAATCAGCAATAATATTTTTAAGCGCACAAAGTGCGGCTTTGAAGGCTTCTTCACCTGTTGCAAAGGTGTTTTGTAAATGGGGATCTTTTTCCAATGCGGCTCTGCCTGAAAATACGGTCAGATGGGGTTCAAGGGAAAGCGTTACGTCGCTGCCCCATTTTGCCACACGGCTGAGCATCTGTGCGTATTTTGCGTTGCCTTTGCCTGCAACGCAAATATCCTTACTTGCGCCGTCCGCATCCTTGATGTGGATATAATCAATATGCTTTTCCAGCATATCAAACGCGTGAGGGAAGGGTTCGTAGCCGTGGCAAATATAGTTTGCCGCATCGAAAACATAGCGCATTTTGCCTTGTGACTGCTCAATAAGGTCGAGGCAACGCTCGGGCGCTTGACCGTAGATACCGCCTTCGTTTTCGTGGCAGAAGTAAACGTCCTGTGAAAGACCGTATTCCACCATCTGCAAGACCTGCTCAATGACCTTGCTTCTGTATTCATCGCACTTTTCCTGCGGCATATAGAAGCTGAAAGCACGGATACGCTTCGTACCCATACGGTGTGCCGTTTCGCAGGTATATTTGAACTTTTCAAAATGGGGAGCAAAATCGTCGGTTATCTCAATTTTACCGATAGGCGAGCCGATTGACCAAACGCTTACTCCGTAGCTGTCAAGCTTGCGCTTCATTTCAGCCTGCTCCGCCACCGTGGCATCCACAACGGGCTTTCCGTCAACGCCGCGCATTTCAAGGAGAAATACGCCGTTTTCAGACATAACGCGGAGCTGTGTTTCAAGCTCGGGGGCGATCTCGTCGCCAAACATGGAAATATTAAAAGGCATTTTAAGTGCTCCTTAGTCGATATTTTGTCTTGCGGCGATATTGTCAAGGCTTATCTTCAAAGATTCGAAGGGATCGCGCTGACAAACATCCTGCTCAACGAAGGCATAAGGTATCTTCGTATCGGCGCTTGCCTTGAAAATGCCGTCGAAGTTCATGTTGCCCTCGTATATTTCAGACATAACCTGTCCCTTGCTTTCCAAAACGGTCATATCCTTAAGGTGTAAGCAGTCGATGCGGCCTTCAAGCTTGTAGATCCATTCAATGGGATCTGCGCCTGCAAACTGAACCCAATACGTATCTAAAATAAATCCGAGCTCATCCTTGTTCATATTTTCCATAAGGATCTGCATACCTGTTTTGCCGTTAAAGGGCTCAAATTCCATATGGTGATTGTGATAATGGAACTTAAATCCGTTTTCAGCCATCTTACGAGCGGCAGGTAAAACGGTTTCAACGAATCTGAAATATCCGTCAGCGTCCTTGCGGTATTCCTCGGGCATACAGCCAAGACCAATATGCTTTGCACCGAAAACAGCATGCTCCTCCATAAGCTTTTCCGTATCGTTGACTATGCGGGAAAAGGGGGAGTGAGTCAGGACTATTTGAACGCCTGTCTGCTTTGAAATTTCAGCCAAACGCTGGGGTGCAACGAAACAAAGTCCTGAATACTGAGCGTATTTATAGCCCATTTCAGCAATGCGCTCAAAAATTTTTGCAACGCCTGCTTCGTCTTTGCCGTAATCTCTTAAAGTGAAAAGTTGAGCTCCTATTTTCATAATAATTCTCCATTTCTCCGATGTGAGTCGGTAAAAAATTAGTATCGCGACATTAGTTTATTGCTTAAAAAGCCATGCGTCCCCAGCCCTGCTCTGAAATAGGGCCTAAGCCGAGAATTTCACGACCTAAATTGACATAATACCGATATGTTTCAATGTTGACACCGTTCGGAATGCGGTGATCCAAACCGAAGATCGTTCCGCCGCCCATCAAATGAGGAGCAAGACGGTATTCCAATTCGGCCTTGACGGCTTCAGGACCTTTTAAAAGTGCGAGTTTGTTGATTCCGCCCTTGAAGCAGATCTTGTTTTTATATTTTTTGCGAAGCTGAACGATGTCGTTGCCGCCTACAGGCTCAAGAGGATGGATGCAGTTGATGCCGCAATCTATCAGATCGTCCATAATGGGGGAAATATCGCCGTCGCTGTCCTGAGAAAAGAGCTTTGCTCCGTAAGCCTCGGCAGCTTTGCGAATGCGGCTGTAGTAGGGCTTGAAAAATTCCTGTACTTGGGCAGGACCAAACAAAGGCCCAGATTTGCCTGCCATATCCTCATGAAAAGCGAGACAATCCACAGGAACGATATCTCCCACACGCTCAATGACCTTGACGGCTGTATCAGCTATAGTTTCCAAAATATCCGTGAGCATTTCAGGCTCTTCGTAGCAGGCAATGCAAAGCGCTTCCTCACCCATGAGTTGACGGGGCTCATCAAAAGCGCCGGGAATTGAAAGTAGTGAAAGATAGCCCTTTTCCCATTGTTTTCTTTGTTCAAGCAAAGCGGATCTATTTATTCGACGCTCGTCAAAAATATACCATTTTTTGATCTTTTCCCAATCATCAGCGCAAGCAACAGGGTGATCCAAGGGAAGCGGTATGGTTGCTGTGTTTTTAATAAGCTTTGTACGGCGTCCCATATGGTCGATGGAGAGAGTTATCTGGTCATTGTTTTCCAAAATGCGAGGCAATGTATTTGTCAACGCGCCCGTGTTGCTGTTGAGCCAAACAACGGGCACATAATCCCAATCAAATGCCTTCATGGATATTTCAGCCTCGGAAACGCCTTGACGGCGCCATTCCTGTTCCAAAATGTGAAGCGGACCAAACAGTTCACAAAACATTTCACGTCCCGTGTCTTCAAAAAGTGAATGTGCAATATATCGTTCTCTGCCCCAGATCATAATAGCTTCTCCTTAATATCGACCAAACTCCTCAATGGCTTCCATTACCGTGAGCATGCTTGTCAAAAGACTGCCGTTATTGATGCTTCCGGCAGTTGTCAGGTTAAGACCCTTCGTGCCTGTCGCTTTTATCTGCTCACAGTCGCGCTTGACCTCGGCGCGTATAGCTTTTCGGTCGTTATTCATAAAAGTAAAGGGAGCTATCTGACCGTCGATGGTGGCATTTGGAAGATAGCGGCGAATATCCGTCACCGTGACAGTGGGGCCAAAGTTACAGCCCGTAAGGTCAAGGCGGGAAAGAATTGGCAAAAGATGCTCCATTGCAGAGTCGGAATGCTGATAGCGCGATGCATCTTCGCCTTGTGCGCAGTAATCGAATACGCCTTTCAAAACGGGGTAGCCAAACTGCTCGTACATTTCAGGCGTCATAAGTGCGCAATCGTCGTCATAAAAAGCAAAATGCTTCGGTGCGTTTTCGTGTGTATAACCTGCCTCTCTGTCGGCAAGGGCAACATATTTTAATATAACATCAAGGATAGATTTTGAAAAACGCTCGAACAGCTCAGGTGCATCGTAATAAAGAAAAACCAGGTTTTCAAAGCCGTAAACAGAGCTTGCAAGAGTAACGGGACCGCGCACGCCACGCCAAACGGGAGGCTTGTGACCGTATTTCTCAAAAACACGCTTTTTTTCCGCCTCGTATGCAGGAGGTATAACGAATGAGTCAAAATCAAGTTTATCTAAATCGTCCAGCACCTTTTCAAGCTGTTCGGGAGTAGAGATACTGCCCTTGAGCCATGTGGTCTGTCCGTCAAAAACGTATTTACCGCCGAAAAGCTCACCAATGGGACGCAAGGAAGGAATGCGCTCATCCTTTTCGGGCAGGGTCTCACGCAAAAGGGGAATGCCGACTATTTTAACAGCTTTTTCGTTGTATCGCTTGTTAAGCTCGATGCGCCTGCCCGGCGGAGTGTAGCCCCAAGGCTGACCTTCCTCGCCAAGCTCCGCAAAAACGCATTCGTCGCTCATGCGAATACCTAATGCGACTTGGGGGGCGTGCTCATAAAAGCATCTGTCACGGTGCGCAAGGGCATCGTTTTTCCAAAAACGGTCAAGATCTATCATATTATCAACTCCGTAAATAAGCTAATGCTCTTATTTAAGAATAGTATATAATATTTTTAATCATATTTCCATGCAAATCTTGCTTTAAAATGGGCGAAAATTGACTTGCGCAGATAATATCGTTGCTTTTTATGCGAAAATGATATATAATATTTTTGTCATATTTTTATGGGGATATCACTTTGAAATGGGCGAAAATTGACTTAGGAGGTCAAGAAAAATGGCTAAGAAGACGGCGATAGATCATCTGGAGCGTCAATATATGGAGACGGGGAACTACGAGTTTTTCCATTATTGCGATATATACAGAAAGCCTATCGAATACCATCATCACGATTTTTATGAGCTGTATTATTTTATAAAAGGTAATGTTTCTTATGTAATCGAGGAACGCAATTATGCGCTGAAAAGCGGAGATATACTTTTGATCGAATCGTCACAGCTCCACCGTCCGTTCCCTGAAAATGATGCAGAATACGAGCGCATGGTCATATGGATCCGACCTGAATTTTTGCAAAGCATTTCTACTACGGAGACAGACCTTGCAAGCTGCTTTAAAGCTGCTTTTGAAAAGAAGATAAACCTTATTCGTCCAACGGGAGATTTTGCCGCTACTGTAAGCACTATTTTTTCGCGGATAGATCAGGAGAATGCTGAAAAAAACTACGGCAGTGATATCCTTAAAACCTCATATCTGCAGGAGCTTTTGATATTGATAACGCGCCATATGAACGAGCAGAGCGCGGCAAAGCCGACGGCAACGAGCAGGCTTATTGAGCGAGTAAATGCGTATATAGAGGAGAATATAGAGTCGCAGATAACTCTTGATATGCTGGCGAGCGAGCTTTTCCTGTCTAAATGCTATATGGCAAGAGAGTTTAAACGCATATCGGGCTGTACGCTGCACAGGTATATAATTTTGAAAAAGCTCATTTATGCAAAAGAACTTATCCATAACGGTGAAACGCTGGCGACGGCGTGCTATAAAAGCGGTTTCAACGAATATTCCAGCTTTTTGCGTGCATTCAAACGGGAGTTTGGCATATCGCCGAGACAGTTTAATTAAGCTTAAGCGTTTTTAAAAATGCTTTTTGCTCCGACGTTATTCTGTAGCTTTCAACGGCTTTTTGAATTGCCTTGTTGTGCGTCCATTTGTCAAGGCGTGCCTGCTCGATGTAGGGTAAAACGGCGATGTAATGCTTTGATAAAAGTGTTGCAAAATACCATGCGACCATCATTTTGACGTAATATTCATCGGAGCGCACAGAGGAGACCATATCCGAGAAAACAGGGTGAAATTTTTCATCCGAGTAAAATACCATAAGCATTTCTATTGCAAAGCGCACCGTATATATATGCTCGCTTTCAAGCCACAGCTTGATGTGCGGCAAAAGACCGTCGGTGTGCTTTTTAAATATTTTCGGGCGCATCATGTCACAGGTCGCCCAGTTATCAACGTATGGCAGAAATCTATCAAGCTCTGTAATACACTCGTCAAAGTCCGTTATGCGCTCTATCAGAAAAGCGTGGAGATTGTTCTCCTCGTAGTAATAATGGGGCAGGGCGGACATGAAAAGGAACGCTTGCTCCTTAGTAAGGGATTTTGCAAAATTTCGCAAAGCAGGTGTGCGAACACCGATAATGCGCGATTTGTCAACGGTAGGCATAAGCCGAGAGTGAAAATCGCGGTAAGAGGTATCCTGAAGTGAAAAAAGCTGATCTGTTAAGTCCATTTTGCGCTCCTTTTGTGAGATGCAATAATTATACCACAGCCTTAATGCATAATCAATACAGCAAAAAGCTCCGCGTGAAAAAAATTCACTACGGAGCTTTTTATCAAAGACCTTAGATTGTTGAAAGTAAAATGTAAAACAAACAACCGCACGCTATGCGACAGATATAATTATTTTTTCGCTAGCAAGATCAACTCGGAAATTTCACTGCCGACGGAATCTGTGTTACTGCCTGTAATGACAAGCTGATAATACAAATATTCACGGGGATTTTCTACGGTAAATACCTGTGAATGTGTTCGTGTCGTAGCGGGCATAGTCACATTTTCACGGGAATCGATAACTTCCATTTCGAAAAAGTCGTCTCCGCCGTAAAGCGTCCATGAAACGGGAATGCTGTTAAGGTCGTGGTAGCCCGTTACAATAACGTAGTTGGTGATTGCCGTGGGCTCTGTCATACCCCAGATTGCCGGTGCCTGATGGTCGTCGTCAAAGGCGGGGAACCATTCGGTATGGTCGTTGCAGTCCAATATGTTGGAAACGGCATAGTTGTATTGGCAGGTAGTGCCTGCGATAATGAAGGAATAGTCGATTTTGCTGTACAGCTTGTTGTAAACTGTGCCGTCTGCGGCTGTATATTCCGTAAAGTAGGTGGGATTCATGAAATCCACAACTTCCGTTACGGTGCGCTCGTAATGGCGTGCCTCACCGTTGATTGTGACGTCGCATGCAGCCTGAATATAGCTTGTGACAGCGCTGTCCTCGGTGATAACGAGATCACGCAAGCCCCAGAAGGATGTATCAAATGAGCCGTTTGTGTAGGAGAAATTACCTGTCTGCACCTGGATCTTGTTACCGCAGGACGCATCATACTGAACGGGATTGTTAAGATGTGTGTGTCCGCCAAAAAGACCTATGATGCGCTCGTCGCATAAAAGCTCACGGAATTCAGCACTTTCTTCGGGCATATTTTTACCGAGAGGGAAGTGGTGCGCTACAAGGTATACATTGTTTTCGGGATAAGCATCCATCTGCTCCTTGACATAAGCAACGTCAACGGGAGTGTAAGGGGGATCGTATACGTTGTCGCCCTCAATGTTGGCGAAGGTGTCGAGCATAATGAAGGTGTTGTTGCCCAAAACATATGTACATTGACGGCTGTTGCCTGTCAAAGCTATCCAGTCCTCATTATTCATGGTTTCGTGGTTGCCGGGCAAAATGAAAATGGGAATATCAGAGGGGATTTGGCTTACATAGTCCTCGATGAAGGTTTGGGAGGTGCTATAACCCTTAGTGTAGCATGTTTCCCCAATGTGTGTGTCAAGGGAAATATCGCCTGCGATAATGATAAGGTCAAAGGGCTGACGTTCATGCTCGGCAAGCACGTTTTTTATCCATAACTCCATGCGAGCCTCGTTTGATACACCGTACCAATCCAAAAGATCGGTGCAATGCGGGTCTGATGATATCAGAATGCGATATGTGTCAGGGCCTGTTGGCGTCGGCGTTGCAGGTATATCAGTCGGCGTTGCAGGTATATCAGTCGGCGTTGCAGGTATATCAGTCGGCGTTGCGGGTGACGGCTCAGGTGTGGGTGTTGTTTCACCGTCATTGGCAGTATTACCTGTGCAAGCGGCAAATGAAAACATCATTGCTGAAACGAGAAGTAAATAAAATAGGGAACGCAAGATCTTTTTCATGATTTTCTCCTTTTTGTATGTAATTACGGTAATTATACCACTATCACTATTTAAAGTCAAGTGTTTCCCTTGCATGAACATATCACAAAATGTTGAATTGTCAATGATGGGTGACAGTTTTTCGGAGAGAGTTGTCAAGGTGGAGATTGTAAAGTTTTCGAAGGTCGAAAAGTTTACAATACTACCTTGACAAAGTACCAAAGATATAATGGGAACG
>SVND01000021.1 GCA_015067075.1 Oscillospiraceae bacterium | reverse complement strand
TGCATCTACCGCCGCTTTGATAACTTCAAACTCCTCCTCCGTACAGAACGATCCGTCATATTCCATCTGCATAATATCGTATCCGCCGATAGCCGCAACCCAAGTCATTCCCGAAATATAGCATCCCAGCTCGTTAAGGTGATGCTCGTCGGAGTCAAGGTTATCGCCGATAAAGCTTGTTCTCACATTTTCAATGGCTGTACCCGAGGGAATAACTGCACTGAAATTGCCCGAGGGCATAATGTAATCCTCCGCCACATCCATTACAGCTTGAAGCATTACAAGCGGCTCGCCGTCAAACCACTCAATAAACGGTGTATTTATGGAATCCTTTGTATCAGCCCACGGCATGAACCAAAGAAGCGGAGCGTCGCTGAAGGTGCGGACATAATCTACAATTCCCTGTAAATACGGGGTAATCTGATCAGCTCTTCCGCTACCGAAAGACTGTGCATTTATAACGATATAATCCCAATCCTCGTCGGCAAGACCAAAGGACATTGGAACATACATACTCCATTCCTCGTTAGGATCCTCAGGCTCATCCATCGTAATGATCTCCCATTTGCCCGTCGTATTTTTAAAATACGTATATGCGATATTATTTGAATTTATGTTTTCTAAATGGTGTCTAAGCTCTGTTCCACCGATATAAAGCTGACCGACAACTATTTCATCATAGCCGCAAAGCTCCGCTACCTGATAAATATATTCCGTAGAATTTTTACCGTAGCTGTTGCCGATAGTAAGGAAGCGAAGACGCTTTGCAGTTGGATCCTCGGGCTTTTCAATGGCGCCCCAAAGTCTGTAAACCGTAAGGATAGACTGTTCTCTTGTGTATGTGCGAAGGGGGCTGAAGTTGGGAGGTGTTGTTGTGCTTGTGCCGTTCATTACACCTATTGTATTTACATAGTAAATGAACTCTTTTGCCCATGCATAGATGGAATCTGCATCTGCGAATGCTACTTCGCTTGCTGTGATGTCAGCGCCAAGTACCTTTGCTGCAAGTGCAAGCATCTTTGCTGCTTCCTGTCTTGTGATGTTTGCAGAAGGATCGAATGCACCGCTGCTGCGTCCGTTTACGATACCAAGCTTTGCTGCTGCGATCACGTTTGCACTATCTGTATCGGGGAAGGATACCTCTGCCTTTGCATCTGCATAGCCTGCGATCACGTCAGCGATAGCTTTGCCGCTCTTTTTCTCGATCATCTTGATGATAAGGTCACAGAAATCGGAGCGAGTGATATCCGAGGTATACTTGCTGTTGATATGCTCAGGAACAATCCCGGCTTTATTTGCCTTGTTTACTTCATCCACAGCCCAATCAGAAGGCTTATCTGTCACCGTGGGAACAGCGGTCGGCTCTACTGTCGACGTATCGTAGCCTTCTATCATAGAATAATCCTTGACAGGCGTTCCGCCTTCAATGAGCACAAGGCCGTCAAACCACGCCGTACCTGAATGACAGCTGTAGCATCCAAGCTCAATAATGGGAATAGTAGTAGGATCGTTGGGCATAGTGAATCTTACACTTATAAAAGTCCAATCCTTTGTACCCGAAACTCCTTGACCCCAAACAGCATTCGTCACACTCACATATTCAGGATCTACTGATTTGAAGGAGATGCCTATTGATACACCTGAGTTTTCGGTAATTATTTTATCTGTTTTTATATATCCTTGAAGCGTGTATGTTTTTCCTGCTTCAAGATATCCTATTTCAAGGGGAAAAACGACGTCTGTATTTATAGACTCCCCGCGTTCGAACTTGACAGATTGCTTACCCATCTTTACTGTCTGCGTGTCAACTGTTACGCAGTCCGTATCATTTGAAGAAGCCCATACGCCTGCACCTGTGCCAAGCGCCTCGCTTCCCACCCAAGAGGGCATCCATGTGGAAAGACCTATATCCTCATAATTTTCATCAGTTATGGGCATAAGGTTTTTATACTTGTCGGGAATTGGTGCAGGAGCGATGCTTGCATCTCCGCTTACGTGCTCAATACTTGCGTAATCCGCTACGGGCGTCTTGCCTTCAATAAGCACAAATCCGTCATACCATGCTGTGCCTGAAAATGCGCCGTAAAGGCCCATATGCGGAATAACTATCGTATTGGGATCCTGCGGTACGGTAAATGTCACCGACAAAAACTTCCAATCCTTTGTTCCTGTCAACACCTCGCTGAAAACTGCGTTTTCGACCGTCACATATTCGGGAACGACCTTTTTAAAGCTTACGCCGATGAATGCACCCGAAGACTCGGTCAAAACCCTGTTTGTTTTGACATAACATTGAAGCGTGTACGTTTTGCCTGCTTCAAGGGCGCCTATGGCAAGGGGAAAATCAATTTCGGTATGAGTTGCCTCATCCGCATCTATCTTAACGGAGCGCGAGCCAACCTTTACATTTTCCGTATCCTGCTTCACATACATACCGAATTCCGACACAGCACCTGCACTGCGCCATATACCTGCACCTGTGCCAAGAGCATCTGCGTTAGCCCAAGAGGGCATACTTGTGCCTAAGCCTGTATCGATGAAGTTTTCATCCGTTACAGGTAACAGGTTTTCCACACCTTCAGCCGATGCCTGCATAAAAGTGAAAAGCGATACCAGCATGAGAATTGCCAATAAAATAGATGTTGCTTTTTTCATTGTTTTTGCCTCCTAATTTTTTTAGTATCTCTATTATACCATACATCATTCAAGCATACAAAAGCACAAAATCACGAAACAAGCACAAATCCCACATAATTTCCCTCAATTTCAGCACAAAAAACAAGTCAAATGCGCAAACGCTTGCATTTACACAAAAAGAGCTTGCGAAAAACGCAAGCTCTTGATTATTGTATTACCTCTTCCCTATAATTTACAGGGAAAACTGCCGTCATTTTCGTGCCCTTGCCTAATTCACTTTCCGCATAAATGTCGCCTCCGTGGGCAACGGCTATTTCGCGGGCGATGGACAGACCCAAGCCCGTTCCGCCCATTTCACGGCTTCGCGCCTTATCAACGCGGTAGAAACGCTCAAACAGCCTCGGCAGATCCTCCTTCGGGATGCCGATACCGTGGTCAGTAACACTTATCTGCACCGTTTCATCCACCTTAACAGCAACGATTTCAATGTCGCCGCCGTCGGGAGAATATTTTATGGCGTTTGAAAGAAGATTTACTATGACCTGCTCCACACGCTCCTTGTCACCGTAGATAGTGTCGACGCCGTCAGCGACCTTCATCGTCAGCGTATGACCTGTCTTTTCAGCCGTCATCTGCTGTGCGCTGTAAACACGGCTTAAAAGCTCGGGTATAGAAAAATCAGTTTTCTGCCATTGCATCCTGTTGTTATCAAGCCTTGACAAAACGAGCAGGTCTTTTACGATGCGCGTCATTCTGTCAGCTTCATTCATGGTCATTTTCAGGAATTTATCGCGCAAATGCGGCGGCATATCGGGGTTTTCATAAACAGTTTCCGCCGCGCCCTTTATACTGGTCAGAGGAGTGCGCATTTCGTGGGAAACATTTGCCACGAACTCTCTTCGTGCCGCTTCAAGGCGTTGCTGTTCCGTTATATCGTGGGCAACGATAATAATACCGCCGTCGTTATTTTCCTCAGTTTTTGCAAGCGTTGCAAAATAAAGCTCAATTTCTCTGCCGTTTACCGTAGCCTTTTGAGACTGTGACGTGCCCGTCTTGATATCCTCTTGCTGTAAAATACCGCGGTTTGTAAAAACATCCTCGAAGGTACTGAAGCCTACCTGCCACATATCGCCGAAAAGCTCCGCCGCGACCTTGTTCATATGAGTCAGCTTGCCCTCGTCGTCAAAGGCAATAACGCCGTCAGTCATATAGAGGAAAATAGTTTCAAGTCGGCTTCTTTCCTCAGATATTTCATGGAGCGTGTTGTCCAAAACATTCGCCATGTATCCAAAGGTCTTCGTCAGCGTACCTATTTCATCGTGAGATGACGACTGCGTTATTTTATATGAAAAGTCGCCCGATGCTATCCTTTTTGCACCGCTTGTCAGGTTTTTAATGGGCTCTGTTATTGCGCGGGAGAGCAAATAGCTGAGCAAAAGCGCAAGGATAAAGCCGAAAAGGATAGATTGCAGTATGATGAAAAACATCATCCACGTCATTTCGCGCATTTCCTCAAGTGTATCCTTGAAATAAATTATGTATTCATTTTCCCCTGCCTGAAATGCTCTTGCGTAATCCGCAAAATCCGCATAAACGGAAACCTCGTTACCTATACTGCCCGCCATAGCTTCAACTATGTTGGGCGTTATATCAAGGGCTCTGCCAAGCTCCTCGTTGGAGCCCGTTACATAAGAGCCGTCTATTTTTAATATGTAAAAATTGCGCTCAAGGCTTATTCCGAGAGATCCGTAATACGCAGAAATAAAGCTTTTTATTTCCTCGCCCTTTCCTTCGGCTGCTACCTCCGCCAGATTTTCCATAAAATCATCGGTCAGCGCTTTTTCTATTTCAGAAACGAAGCTGCCACGGCCGTATGATGCAACGCCGTTGATAAGAACTGTTCCGACAACAGCCATAACGGCAAAAATAAAGATTACAAGCATGAAAATTATCTTTGTTTGAACGCTTTTAAACAACCGTGATCACCTCCGTCTGATTATTTTGCGGTTTTCACCGCTCATATTAATGCGAAAATATAGCCTGCGCCGCGTTTGCTTACGATATATTTCGGCTCAGCGGGATTATCCTCGATCTTTTTACGAATTCTGCTTATCATAACGTCGACTGTATGAAGATCGCCCAAGAAATCATCATAGCCCCATACCTGTTCCAAGAGCATTTCCCTTGTAAACACCTTTTCGGGATTGAGCATGAACAGCTTGAGCACCTCGTATTCCTTTGCCGTAACAGAAAGCTGTTTGCCGTTTTTGCGCACCTCGTACTTATCTGTATCAAGCTCGATTTCGCCGCTTTTAAGCACCTTTTGCACGGCGCCTTCGCTTTTTTGGGCGGCAAAATCACCTGTGCTTCTGCGCAGATTTGCTTTAATTCTAACCAAAAGCTCCTTAAGGCTGAAGGGCTTTGTTATATAATCGTCAGCGCCAAGCTCAAGACCTTTTATCTTGTCATCCTCACCTTCCTTTGCCGTCAGCATTATAACGGGAACGGACGACGTTTTTCTGAGCTGCTCCAAAACCTCAAAGCCGTTCATTTTCGGGAGCATTATATCTAAAAGCACAAGGTCGCATTCAGGCAAAAGCGCCTTATTCAAGCCTGCTTCGCCGTCAAACGCCTGAATAGCGTTGTAGCCTTCCTTTGTTATATTAAATTCAAGAATATCGGAAATATCTGTTTCGTCTTCAACAATTACTATCGTTTTAGCCATGTTATACTCCCTTTCTCTTTCTCAGTTATTTTCCAATCTCAGGATATTCATCCCACGGTTCAAATTCCATTATATTTGAAATTATATTCGACGGAAAAAGCTTTATTTTCGTATTATAGCTTTTAATTACCGCGTTATAATCTCCGCGCACACTTGTAAGATACGCCAGCGTTCCCGCCTGCTCATCGTAAATATTTTTGTATTCTTCGCTTTCTTTTATGTTCTCATATTTATCGACTACATCCTTGAACGCATTGAGCGCCGCGTTCATTTCCTCATCTGTTTTAATAAATTCTGTAAAAGGTATTTCAGAATCCGTCTGCTTTGCCGCCTCGTAAACAGCCTGCGCACGCGCCGCCGCAGCTTTAAGTACGTTTGCGCTGTCCGTTTCAAGCGGCGCTACCTGCGTCAGCTTTTCTGCCAAGGCTGTTGCCTCCTCCGCCTGCTGCTCCAAAAGCTCCTTAACGTCACCCTGCGCCATGTCACGAGCCGTATGAAGTGCCAAAAGGCTGTTATAATTAGATAAAAAACCAACCAAAACAACGAGTATCAGCATCGTTGCGGAAAAAAGTATCATACCCGATTTTACCTTATGCTCCGCTTTGCTGTACTGCTGTCCGTTAACTGTGTTTGCCATGATATTTGCTTTTCCTTTCGTCCTTTAGCTTAAAAATTTAATCGCGCGCTCAACAGCGTCCTTTGCGTTGCCCCAAGGCTCATCCTTATATCTGTAATCAAACTTTTTGCAGAAAAAGTCCACGTCGCCCGTCAAAGAATCCACGTAATCCTTTTCCACCTGACCGATTATCTTCATCATATTAGCCGCATCCTTTTTCGAAAGCTGCTTTGATGCCGCAAGGGCAAGGGCACGGTAATGGTCGAGGCAATAAAAGGGCTGCGCCGCCATTTTTTCACGGAAGGACGTTTCATTTTTATAAAGATACGTTACCGTTTCATAAATGAGTGCCATATTGCGCTCTATTCTTTCGCATATGTAACAGCTTGACATTATCCTTTGCGCAGATGAAGCAGTTTTCGCGCTGTCGGGTGTTTTATCAAAAACTCCCGCGCACTTGGTGAAAAGCTCCTTATTCACCTCGTCAAGATGGGTTTTCAGCATTAAAGCCAACGGTAATCTTTTCTGACCGTCATAAAGCTGCTTTAAATGTGTTTTGCAAAATCCCGTTCTGTTCGTTTCGATTCTTATATCAGGCTGCATCATCGCATCGCCTAAAATAAATTCAACGGCTCGCTCCTCCATTTGATTGAAAAGCGCGCAAAGGGGACATCCGTCAGCCTTGTCAAAAGCCTCGTTTACAGGTATTGTGTATATATGCTCTTTCATTTTTAAGCCCTTTACAAAAAGTAATATTTGAGGTATAATGATAATAATAAAAACATTTCGGCACGTTACCGTATGTCTTAAAATATATTATACCAAATTTCTTTCACTTTTGCAACGCATTTAACGAAAAAGGATATAAAAACAATGGAAATATCATACGAAAAGGACCATGTTTGTTTAAAAGGTGTAAAACAATTCGATGAAAAGCGTATTTTTGAATGCGGTCAGGCGTTTCGCTTTGACCCTTGCGACGACGGCGGCTATATGGGCGTTGCCTTCGGCAGTGTTTTGCGCGTAACCCGTGACGGCGATACTGTACGTCTTTACGGCGCAACGCAGGAAAGCTTTGAAAAAATATGGTTTGATTATTTTGACCTTGAGCGCGATTACGACAGCGTCGCCTCCGCTCTTTCCATCGACGATACCATGCGCAAAGCCACCAAATGCGGTTACGGTATCCGCATTTTGCGTCAAGACCCCTTTGAGGCGCTTATCAGCTTTATCATATCGCAAAACAACAACATTCCTCGCATTAAAGGCATTGTAAACAGGCTTTGCTCCATGTTCGGCACTCCCTGTGGTGATACGGGCTTTTACTCCTTCCCCGATGCACCCACCCTTGCCGCTCTTTCCAAAGAGCAGCTTGCGCCCTTACGTGCAGGCTTTCGCGACGATTACATACTTTGCGCCGCACGCAGTGTTGCAAGCGGTGAAACAGACCTGCAGGCGCTGAAAAAATGCTCTTACGAGCAGGCTGTGACCGAGCTTAAAAAGCTTCGCGGTGTCGGCCCAAAGGTTGCCGATTGCGTGGCACTCTTCGGTTTGGGACACATTGAGGCGTTTCCCATTGACGTATGGATGAAGCGCATTCTACAGCAATATTACAACACACCCGATTTTACTCCCGAAATTTTTGCACCCTACGGTGGTATTGCCCAGCAATATTTATTTTACTTTGCGCGCCAAAATGCGCTAAACTGATATGAAGGACAGCCTTATGACATATAAAATAACATCGCTTCCCTTGCCTTTAGGCTACGGTGAAAACGATATAACCCATGCGGTTTGCGGCGTAATGGACATTTTGCCCGAGCATATAGCATCCACGCGCCTTTACGAGCGCAAGCTTGAAACGAAAAACAAGGATAATATCTTTTATAAGCTGACCGTTATCGTGGAGCTTTCCGCTTCCTGTCCCTATGTTTTGCGCCATAAGGACAAAACTGTTTCCGTTTACAGCGAGCCTCGCTACGTCATACCGAAAGCCCTTCCGAAAAGCTCTCCCGTTGTCGTCGGCATGGGGCCTGCAGGGCTTTTTGCCGCGCTCACCCTTGCGCGTGCAGGTGCCGCTCCCATAATTTTAGAGCGTGGCGACGACGTTGACGTGCGTGAAAAAAAGGTAAACGCTATGCAAAAATGCGGCGTTTTGGACACGGAGAGCAACGTGCAGTTTGGCGAAGGCGGTGCTGGTGCTTTTTCCGACGGCAAGCTAAAGCCGGGCGCTATGGACGAGATACGCACCTTCGTTATGACGGAGCTTGTGAAAGCAGGCGCGCCAGAGCAGATACTTTACGAGGGCAAGCCCCACGTTGGCACGGATAAGCTTTGCCAAACGGTAAAAAATATGCGCCGCGAAATAATTTCTCTCGGCGGCCGCGTGCTTTTCCGCGCAAAATTTCAGCGTTTCATCACTAAAAACGGCAAAATTTGCGCCGCCGTCTATACGCAAAACGGCGAAGAGCATACCGTCGAAACGGAGCATATCATTCTCGCCATCGGTCACAGCGCACGCGACACAGTGAAAAAGCTTATTGAAAGCGGTCTTGCCGCCGAGGCTCGTCCCTTCGGAATCGGCGTTCGCATTGAGCATCCGCAAAAGCTTATAAATAAGCTTTGCTACGGCAGGTTTGCAGGTCATCCCGCACTCGGTGCCGCCGACTATAAGCTTGTAACGCACCTTCCAAACGGCAGGTCCGTTTATAGCTTTTGTATGTGTCCCGGCGGTTACGTCGTCGCCGCAACATCGGAGGAAAACTGCGTTGTAACAAACGGTATGAGCCTTTTTGCCCGCGACGGCGAAAACGCAAACAGCGCTCTTTTGGTTTCCGTAACGCCTGATGATTTTCAAAACGACGTGCTAAAAGGTATACAGCTTCAAAGACAGATCGAAAACGCCGCATTCAAAAGCGCAGGTGCTACTTACGCCGCGCCGTCAATAAGGCTTTGCGACTTTTTGCAAAAAGTATCCCCTTTCTCCCTTGGAAGCGTCAAGCCCACGTACGCACCATGCGTATCGCTTGTACCGCCCGAGGAGTATCTTCCCGATTTTATAACCGAGTCCTTGCGCGCATCCATTGATGAATTTGAAGCGTGGATGCCCGGCTACGCATACGGTGATGCCGTTTTGACAGGACCGGAAACACGCTCCACCTCTCCTCTGCGCTTTTTGCGCGACGACAGCTTTCAAGCCGTAGGCATTAAAGGGCTTTATCCCTGCGGAGAAGGCGCAGGTTATGCAGGCGGCATCGTTTCCTCCGCCGCAGACGGTGTAAAATGCGCAGATGCACTTTTAAAAAGCTGTATGTAGACATATATTTTGTTTAAAAAAGGTTTTTATCGGACAAATCTTGTCATAATTTAAAATATTGCTTTCTTTTTTCTTAAAAAAGGTGTAAAATAAAAATATATTTATTTACAAAAAGGAGCTTACCATGTCATATTTAATCGGTACAGATATCGGCACTTCGGGAACAAAAACAGTTATTTTCGATGAAAAAGGTAATTCCATAGCTTCCGCACTTTACGAATATCCTCTTTATCAGCCTCAAGCAGGCTGGGCAGAGCAAGCGCCTGAGGATTGGTGGAAGGCTGTATACTCCTCCATCGCAAGCGCCATGGCTAAAAGCGGTATAAGTGCAAACGACGTTGCTGGAATCGGTCTGTCAGGTCAGATGCACGGACTTGTTATGCTCGATAAAAACGATAATATTTTGCGCCGCAGTATCATCTGGTGCGATCAGCGCACTTCAGCCGAATGCGAGCAGATAACATCCCTTGTCGGCGCAAGCCGCCTTATTGAAATAACGGCAAATCCTGCACTCACAGGCTTTACCGCCTCGAAAATAATGTGGGTCAAAAACCACGAGCCCTATATTTTTGAAAAATGCGCAAAAATTCTTTTACCTAAAGATTACATAAGATACATGCTCACAGGCGAGGTTGCAACGGATGTCTCTGACGCTTCGGGAATGCAGCTTCTCGATATAAAAAACAGATGCTGGAGCGACGAGGTTCTTTCAAAGCTCGGCATCTCTCGCGATACTTTGGGAAAGGTCTACGAATCCTGCGCCGTTACAGGTACTCTTACAGAAAAAGCCGCCGCGCTTTGCGGACTTAAGGCAGGCATTCCCGTCGTCGGCGGCGCAGGCGATCAAGCAGCAAGCGCCGTCGGAAACGGCATCGTCAAGGGCGGCAGAGTTTCCTCAACCATCGGCACGTCAGGCGTAGTTTTTGCCCATCTTGATGCGCCGCGCATCGATCCCAAGGGCCGTGTGCACACCTTCTGCCACGCCGTACCGAACGCATGGCACATTATGGGTGTAACTCAAGGTGCAGGTCTTTCCCTCAAGTGGTTCCGCGACAATTTCTGTCAGGCTGAAAAAACCGCGGCAGAAATGATGGATACCGACCCGTACGTCCTTATGGACAAGCAAGCGGAGCTTTCACCCTGCGGTGCAAACGGCGTTATTTACCTACCCTATCTTATGGGCGAGCGCACGCCCCATCTCGACCCCAATGCAAAGGGTGTATTTTTCGGTCTTTCTGCCGTTCATACACGGCGCGATATGCTTCGTGCTGTAATGGAGGGAGTAGCGTATTCTCTGTTGGATTGCATGGAAATAGTGCGCGAGCTCGGCATGGCTCCGTCGGCAGTCCGCGCTTCGGGCGGCGGCGGTAAAAGTCCGCTGTGGCGTCAGATGCAAGCGGACGTATTCGGCTGTCCCGTTGAAACTGTCAACTCCTCCGAGGGCGGCGCGCTTGGCGTTGCGCTTTTGGCAGGTGTGGGCGCAGGTATATACGACAGCGTACCGCAAGCGTGTGATGCAGTTATCAGCGTGAAAAGCACGATCTACCCCGACACGGCTTCACAGAAAGCATATGAAAAAGCATACTCAATCTATAAAGCGCTTTATCCCGCGCTTAAAGATATATTTTAGCACATCACAAGGAGAAACATTATGAGAATTGCAGTAACTTATGAAAACGGAGAGGTTTTTCAACATTTCGGTCACGCTACACATTTCAAGGTGTACGACAGCGACGGCGAAAAAATAACAGCTCAGACCGTTATCAGCACAAACGGAAGTGGCCACAGCGCTTTGGCAGATATCCTTAAGCAGATAAGAACAAACGTGCTTATCTGCGGCGGCATCGGCGGCGGTGCAAGAAATGCGCTGGATGCGGCAAATATTGAGATATACGGCGGTGTAAAAGGCGACGCTGATAAGGCAGTCGAAGCTTTCCTTGCAGGCAAGCTCGAATACGACCCTGCCGCCCGTTGCGACCACCACGACTCCCATCACGGCGACGACCATGTGTGCGGCGAGCACGGCTGTGGCGAGCATGATTGCGGCGGTCATCACTAAAACACAGATAAAATTACAGGCTTTCACTTCAAAAAGTGAAAGCCTGTTTTCATATAATTATTTACTTATCATCCAGCGCCGCCTGTGCCGCTTCGTATCCGCTTCTGATGGCATAATTTATGCCTCTGTCCTCCGGATATATCTGCGCCATGCCAACGGTGAAAAATCCTTTTTCGCTGGTAGTGATGTGGGGCATTTTCTTTGAGTAATCACATTCCACAACGGGCTGGGAATAGCGAGTTTTAAATATACGCGCGTCAATAATGTCATCCTCCGAAATATGTGGGAACATTTTCAAAAACGCATTTTCAAACTCCTCAACGGTTTTTTCCTCGTCGTTTGTGTAAAGCGTGTCGTCCGCGTTTATATATCGGGACAAATATACGACAGTTCCGCCGTAATCCTTCTCTTTTATGAGGTTCGTGTGCTCAACGAGGGCAACGAAAGGCATGTCGTCGCAGACCGTATTCCAATAATAGCCTGAAACAGGCTTTTTAAGAAGCAGGCAAACGCAAATATTCGCCTTGCTGTCAATGGCGCTCATACGCTTTTTCGTATCCTCGTCAAAGGGAACGTCCTTTGTCATGGGCGCTACAAGCTGACCCGGCAAAGTCGTTATTACCTTATCAAAGGTAAGCTTCTTTTCTTCCTCGCCAACACTGTAGCTTACCTCGTACTGCTCGCCCGTTTTAGCGATATTTTTCACGTCAGCGCCGCATATTATCTCGCCGCCGATGGACTGTACGTATTTTGCCGTAAGTCTTGCAAGCTCACCGAAACCGCCCTCAAAATAGCCAAGCTGTTCTTTGGAAATATCCTTTCCGCGAGTGTTTCCGCGAAGCTTAAATTTATTCCATATCCAAACTGCCGATACCTTTTCATAATCATCGGCAAATTTAGATTTCAAAAGCGGCTTCCAAACACGTTCATACGACGTTTTACCTACGTTTTTAAGCAACCATTCCGATGCAAGTGTGCCCTCAAGCTTCTCCCAATCGCGCAATCTTCCCGCCTTAAGCACCGTAAGTCCCATTCTTATGCGATCAATAAACGCCAAGGGCTTGAACATAATAAGGTCGATGGGTGACGTGAAGGGATAGAGCTTTCCGTCGATATAAAGAGCATCCTTTGGTTCATGGGTTATCAGCTTATCGGATGCGCCCAGCTTTTCGCAAAGCTCGACGACATATTTATCGCTTGTGAAAACGTGGTGATAGATATATTCCAGCGTTTCCTTGTCATCAAAAAAGCGAAAATCAGCAACCATACCGCCAACTTCATCATTTTTTTCAAGCAAAACGACTCGCTCTCCGCTTTCGCACAGCTTAAGTGCCGCGGCAAGACCTGTAAAACCTGCACCGATAATGCCAATCATAATAAAACTCCTATCTTTCTGTACCTAAGAAGAACAAAGCAATAGTTTCAGCGCCTGAATGTGTACCAATGGTCGGGCAAATGAAGTTTACCCATACATCCTTTACGCCAAGCTCATTTTTAATGCGTTCACCTAAAGCTACGGCCTCTGCTTCGCAATCGCCGTGGCTGATAAATACCGTTTGATCCTTAACGTCAATGCCTGTGGCAACAAGCTTTTCAAAAAGCATATCTATGCTCTTTTTGCGGCCGCGTGCCTTCGCCATGGGAATAAGCTTACCTGCGTTGTCAACGTGTAAAACAGGCTTTATATTCAGCACCGAGCCGAGCACGGCAGAAAGCTTCGACACTCTTCCTCCGCGATGGAGGTGGAAAAGATCGTTTACCGTAAACCACATACAAAGATGAAGCTTGTTATCCTCAAGCCACTGCGCCGTTTCTTCAAGAGTTTTGCCGCTTTCACGCTGTTTTACAGCATAGTAAACGAGCAAGCCCTCACCCATTGACGCCGCAAGGCTGTCAACTACAACAAACTTTCTGTCGGGATATTTTTCCTTGAGCTCGCTTTTTGCAATAAGAGCCGAACCGTATGTGCCCGAAAGTCCTGATGAAAAGCAGAGGTAAAGCACGTCGTTGCCCTGCTCCATTAAAGGCTCGCAAACCTTTTCAATATCGTAAGGATTTGCCTGCTGTGTGGACGGCATAGCGCCGGATCTTAAAGCTGCGTAGAAATCGACAGGCGTCATATCAGCACTGCCATACACCTTTCCTTCAAGCTGAAACGATATTTCAACTACGCTGATATCACTTTCCTCAATAAAGCTTTTTGGAAGGTCTGCTGTTGTGTCTGTAACGATTTTAAAAATGCTCATTGGATGATCCCTTTCAAATATATTAGGTATATTATCGCACATCCACAAAAAAAAGTCAAATTAATATTCGGTAACAAAAAATCAGTCAAAATTGACTTTTTCCCCGATAATATACATCGGTCTGCCCTTTACTTCATCGTAAAGGCGGGCAAAATAAAGTCCGGTTATTCCGAAAACCGTTAAAATAAGACCGCTTACAAAAAGAATTGCAAACAAAAGCGCTGTATTAAGCGCGAAATATCCGCCCACAAGGGATAAAACAAGGTAAAGTATAAAGCCTAACGCAGATAATCCGCAAACACCTATACCGAGGGGTGCGCCAAGCTTTAAAGGTGACGATGAAAAGGAAACTATACCGTCGCCCGCCAATTTGAGCATCTTTTTCAGCGTGTATTTAGTTTCGCCTGCGGCGCGCTCCTGTCTGTGGAAAAACACGCCCGTCTGCTTAAATCCGACCCATGAAACAAGACCGCGCACGTATCTGTTGCGCTCGGGAAGCGTTTTCAATGCCTCATTTACCTTTTTGTCAAGCAAGCGGAAATCACCCGTATCAACGGGAATGTCAACGTCGGTAAGGCTTTTGAGAATGCGGTAAAACGCCTTTGCCGTAACGAGCTTAAATGCGCTTTCGCCGTCACGCTTTTCGCGCTTGCCGTAAACAACGTCGTAGCCTTCCTTCCACTTTTTCACCATGTCAAGGATGACCTCGGGTGGATCCTGCAGGTCAGCATCGATTACAACGATAGCATCGCCTTCAGCCGCGTTCATACCTGCGGTTATAGCCGCCTGATGGCCGAAATTGCGAGCAAAGCTGATAAGACGAAGTGTCTTATCCTTTTCACAAAGCTCCTTCGCCATTTCAAGCGTTTTGTCTTTACTTCCGTCGTTTACAAAAATAAGCTCATACGGTCCGTCCAATGTTTCTAAAACAGCTTTAAGTCTTGCATAAGAAGTGGGCAAGACCTCCTGTTCATTGTAAAGCGGAACAACTATGGAATATACTGCTTTGCTCATATTAACGCTCCTTTATAATTCATATAATATTTTGTTTGCTATATAATAGATAAAAGCGAGATTAGTCGGCTTTTTTTCTCCCACATATCCCTGTGTCAAAGCCGTTCTGATATTTCTTTCTACGTTTGATACCTTTGTTTTATATGTTTTTGCCACTTCTGCATAAAGCTCGTATGCTCCGTGGTACTGCTGTGGCGAGGAAGCCACGATAAACGATGCTTCCATCAGATATTTATATCCGCTCAAATGCTTCGGGATGCTTTCTTTTTGCAACAGCAGCGCGGCTTTCTTTTCAAAATTCATTTTGAAGCTTTCGCCTGCTTTTGAAAAAATATCTATACCATTTTCTACTATTGTATCATAATCACACGGATATGTAAAGCACTTTTTAAACGAAAAGCATGAAAGCTCCTTTGCGCTCAAATTTCTCGTATACGGTATCAGCAAAAATATTTGCGGACGACAGCATTCCGATATTTCCTCAATTCTTGAAAACATTGAATTTATATCAGGTCGCTTCATCTCGTAATCCAAGATCAAAAGATCCGGATAAAGCTGTTTTGTGCTCATCAGCGCTCTTTCTCCGTCGCTGGTCGAATCTATTACGGAAAAATATCCCGACTCCAAAAATCTCAGCTTGAGCAATTGGCACATATCGTTATTGCAGGCACATATCAAAACAGATTTTTTCCTGCTCATCGCGTTTCCTCATATTTTATTGTCAGTCATATTGGGCCCACTCATCGTAAAGCTCGCCAAGCTTTTTGTCAAGCTCCTCGCGCTTTGCCAAAAGCTCTGTCAGCTTCAGATAATCGCTGGCAGCTTCATTTATTTGCATGTCAAGCGCTTCTATTTCCTGCTCGCATGACAGTATTTTATTTTCACAGGCATTGCGCGCACGTTCAATGCTCTTTTCACTTTTAGGCTTTTGACCCTTCGGCTTCGGCGCTTGCTCTGCCTGTTGTGCCACCCTTTGCTTTGCCTGCTCTGCCGCCGCAAGAGCATCTCTTCTGCGCTTATCCTCTCGGTACTCCTCATAAGTACCGCGGAATATACGTATTTTACCGTTTTCCATTTCCCAGATTATGTCCGCAAACTTGTTGATAAAATATCTGTCGTGGGAAACGAAAAGAAGCGTTCCGCCGAAATCGTCAATGGAGTCCTCAAGCCATTCGCGCGACATGATATCAAGATGGTTCGTCGGCTCGTCCAAGATCAAAAAGTTCACGTCGCTTTTCATAAGCAAACACAAATGAAGCCTGTTTTTCTCGCCGCCCGAAAGGGAACGGAGCGTTTTAAATACGTCGTCGCCTGAAAAACCGAAAGAACCGAGTCTGTCTCTCGCCTGCTGATACGATGAAAAACGAAGCTGTGTCATAACCGTGTCAAGTACGGTATCGTCGCCATTCGGAAAGCGAATCTCCTGCTCAAGCATAATATATTTTACGCTGTCGCCGAATTTCACGTATCCGCTATCCGAGGCAAGCTTTTTCGACAGCATATTCAAAAGCGTCGACTTGCCGCATCCGTTATCACCGATAAGTGCAATGCGGTCATCCTTGCGCACCGAAAGGTCAAGTCCCTCGCATATCACCTTGTCACCAAACGCCTTGCTGATGTTTTTAGCGTTCATGACCTCCATCGACATGGACTCACGCTCGCCAAATCGTGCGTTAAGATGTTTTTGCTTGCGCGGCGGCTTTACCTGTCCCGCCAGCATACGCTCAACACGTCTTTCTATGGCAAAAGCCGTTTTATGCTGCTTTTCCGTACCGCGCTCGTGCATTACTCGTGCCACATCGGCAAGCCTTGTCGCTTCCTTTTGTATCCGCTCGTATTGCGCCAGCATGGTGGCGTAATTTTGCTCCTTTTGCTTGATATATTCGCTGTAATTTCCCGTATATACCGTGGAATGCGTATCCTCAAGCTCGATAGTTTTCTTTGTGGTTCTGTCAAGGAAAAATCTGTCGTGGGAAATTATAACGACAGTACCCTTGTATTGGCTGATAAAATCCTCAAGCCATTCGACAGATGAAATGTCAAGATGGTTCGTCGGCTCGTCAAGAAACAGCGCATCCGTTTGCATAAGCATAAGCCTTGCAAGATTGACACGCGTCTTTTCGCCGCCCGATAAAACGGAAAACTGTCTTGCCTGCATATCGGCAGAAATGGCAAGACCGCCGCAAACCTTTGCAATGGTGCTGTCGATGGTGTAACCGCCGCTCATATCGAAATCAGCTTCCAGCTTACCGTACTGCTCAAGCTTTAAAGGATCATTCAATTGCTGAGCAAGGACAGCCAGCTTTTTTTCAATATCGTACAAACGCGAAAAAGCCGTCTTCAAAACATCGAGCACGGTAAATTCAGCGGGGTAATTCGGTATCTGATCCAAAACTCCGACGATAGCGCCGGATGGAGTAGATATTTCACCGCTGTCATATTCTTCTTTTCCCGTAATGAGCTTGAAAAGCGTCGTCTTACCTGCACCGTTTGCGCCGACAAGGGCAACGTGCTCGCCGTCGAATACATCGAAGGAAACGTCTTTCAAAATATCTGTGTCGCCGTAGGACTTGCACAGATCATGTACATTCAGCCAAAACATCGTAAACCTTTAATTATAACTTTCTTAAATAGGAATAAACGCCGTATCGGAATAGGATTCGCAAAAAGCGATCACATCGCAATACGGCGCTATATTATGTTTTAATTTTTACTGCGAAAGATAAAATTACTCGTTATCTTCGCCGCAGCAGCCGCAGTCACAATCGTCAACCTTTATCTCGAAAGCCTTGCCGCATTCGGGGCAAACGAGCTTTCCGCTGTCGATAAGATCGTCGTCAAGATAAATTGTGCTGGAGCATTCGGGGCATTCAACCTCGAAATAATCGTCTTCGTCGATTTCTTCTTCGTCGTCGCAATCGCAGCAGCAATCACAGTCGCCGTCACAATCTTCGTCTTCATCGTCGCCGTAGAAATCGTCTTCAACCATGCCGAGATCTTCGTCGATCTCTTCAATGTACTCTTCAAGCTCAGCGTAGCCGTCTTCAAGATCAGCAACGGAGAGAGCTATATCGTCAAGAAGCTCTGCCATAGCCTTGAATATTTTTGCTTCCTTTGTGCTCTCGTCAAGCTCAAGTCCTTCCATAAGACCCTTGAGGTAAGCAGCTTTTTCTGTAAGATTCATCATAATATTCCTTTCTGCAATGCGGTATCACGCATTATGCACGTTCCATGTATTCGCCTGTACGTGTGTCGATTCTGACCATTTCGCCTTCGTTGATGAAAAGCGGAACGCGGATCTCAGCGCCTGTTTCAACTGTAGCAAGCTTTGTTACGTTTGTAGCTGTGTTGCCTGCAACACCGGGATCAGCCTTGATGATCTGAAGCTCTACGAAGAAGGGAGGCTCAACGCCGAAAATGTTACCCTTGTAGGAAAGGATCTTGCATATTTCGTTTTCCTTGATGAACTTGAGCGCATCTCCGATAACGTCGGGACCGATAGGCATCTGCTCAAATGTTTCCATGTCCATGAAATAGCAAAGGTCGCCATCCTTGTAGAGATACTGCATATCGCGTCTTTCAACGTATGCAGCGGGGAACTTATCTGTCGGGCTGAATGTACGCTCGACAACGCCGCCTGTGATAGCGTTCTTGATCTTTGTGCGAACGAATGCCGCACCCTTACCCGGCTTTACGTGCTGGAATTCTATAACCCTATAGACGTTGCCTTCCATTTCGAATGTAATGCCGTTTCTGAAATCGCCAGCTGTAATCATATATATGACCTCCAAAGTTATTTTACGTTATTATATATATTGTATACAATTTTAAAGAATTTTTCAATCCTTTTTTTATAAAAAATTCGTTTTTATTTAAAAAAACTTAATTTTTTTGCGTTTTTTTCATCAAATAAGACTTTTTTCACTCCGTTTTACTTTCTTCTGCCTGTTCCTGCTTAGAAAAATCCTTAGATCCTTTCCATAAAACAGCAAAAGGCGCGCCTGCAATTATATTGATATAATATGTTATTATGCGCCACAAAAGCGTTGCGGGCACTCTCGCCGCAGGGGTGAAAAACTTGTACGCGAAAAGCAAAAATCCGCCTTCAGATGCACCTGCCGCACCGGGCAAGGGGAAGAAAAACGTGGCAACCGAGACAAAGCATTGCGCCGCGATAAGCGTAATTACGTCTGTGCATTCGCCGCCGAAAGCAAGCACAACGAAAAATACCACGAGGAAAAATACCGTTTCCTGAACAAAGGTCGCAAGATAGCACTTGACAAAAAGCCTTTTATTTTTATGCATTATGCGGTTACAGCTACTGAAGCTTTCAACCTTTTCATTAAGTTTTGCAAGTATAGCTTCTCTTTTTTTAACGATATGCAGCTTCGACAAGAGCACGGTTATACCGCGCACTACAGCCCCCGTAAGCCGCTCGCTTCGCATGAATATCCAGCTTATTATTATTGCAACAAGCTGAATGCTAAAGCCGACCAGTGCAAGCAAAGCAAAGTTTGACACCTCGGTCATGAAAAACTTAAATCGAAGAATTATCAGTATCAACGAGTAAGCCGTCAGCGCCGATTGATAAATGAAAAACTTTTGCAAAAGCACAGCCGTCGCTATTGCACCGTCAATGCCGCTTCTTTTCAGCTGATAAAACTGGAAGGGCTGTCCGCCCGATGAAAATGGCGTTATTGCATTGAAATATTGCCCTGCCATTGTTGTGAAAAATGCGTCCTTGAACCTGTATTCATTGTTTGCATCCTTACCCAAAAAGTAAAGCACAAGCGATTCAAACACCCATCTAAGCACCATACAACAAACAGCCGCGGCGATCCACCCCATATTGAGCGTGAAAAACACTTCTGCCAGCTCGTCAAGATCAGACGAGGTGAAGCAAAACCAAACCATTATTACAATAGCCGAAAGGATAACTGCCGCTGTGAATATATTACTTAATATCTTTTTCTTCTTTTTTGTATTTATATTTTGTTGCTGTTCAACACTCATTGGTATGAGTACCTTTCTGCAAATATACTGTTTTTTTCGTTCTATTCCAATCACGGTTTATTATTATACCATAGATTAAAAAATATTTCCATAGTTTTGTTATATTTTTTTGAATTATTCAATAAAATTAAGTGTAAAAAACTTTGAAAGGAGCGTTAAAATGCTCATTAAAGCAATAAAAGTCACAAAAGCTAAGGTTTTTGCCCTCTTTGCCGCCGTAATCGTTATTGCAGGCGCAATTATTCTGGCAGTCCCCCCTGCCTTTGCAGAAGCATCGGGCGACGGCATCTCCTACAAAAAAATAAAAACAAACGAAGACCGAGTGGAATTTCTCAAAGCCTTTGGCTGGGAAGTGGATATTCAGCCTGCCGAAGTCGTGGAAACAGTTATCCCCGAGGAATTCCCTGCCGTTTTTGAGCGCTACAACGAAATACAAAAGGCACAAGGGCTTGACCTTACAAAGTACAAAGGCAAGACCGTCAAGCGATGGACGTACCGCGTCACAAACTATCCCGATGCGCAAGGCGAGGTGCACGCCAACGTCATCGTTTACAAGGACCGCATAATCGCAGGCGATATCTGCTCCACCGCCGCATCAGGCTTTGTCCACGGTTTTTCAGCGGAAAGCCAAAAATAAATGGACAAAAGTGCCGAGATGTGATATACTAAAGGCAGAATAAAATAAAGGACTGCTTTATTATGAAAAAAATAATTACCAACGTAATTTTAGTTGATCCCGAAAAGGACGTTTGCGAGAAAGGCAATATCTACATACAGGACGGCAAAATTTGCGCCCCCTTTGATGAAGCCTACGGGGAAATATACGACGGAGGCGGACTTTATGCTGCCCCTGCCTTTACGGATATGCATTGTCATCTGCGCGAGCCGGGACAGACCCATAAGGAAACTATCTCGACAGGCACTGCCGCAGCCAAGGCAGGCGGTTTTTGCGCCGTCGCCTGTATGCCTAACACAAATCCGTCCATAGACTGTGAAATTGTGTTAAATTCTGTGAAAAAATCTGTGGAATCCGTGGGAAACTGCAAGGTCTTCCCTATCGCCGCCATAACTGAAGGACTTGCAAGCCGCAAGCTGACGGATATGCCCGTCCTTGCAAAGCTCGGTGCTATCGCCTTCTCCGACGACGGCAAGCCCGTTGCCCAATCCGATATGCTCATGGATGCCATGAAGATTGCGGCAGAAAACGATCTTCTTATGATCTCCCATTGCGAGGATATGTCGCTTATCGGCGGCTGTATAAACGAAGGCGAGGTATCGGCACAGCTCGGCGTTAAGGGCCTTACGGGCGCTTGCGAGGAGATATGTATCGCCCGCGACATACTTTTAGCCAAGGAGACAGGCGTTCGCCTTCACATCGCCCATGTCAGCACTGCGTACGGCGTTGAGCTTATACGCATGGCAAAGCGTCTCGGTGTCAATGTCACCGCTGAAACGTGTCCCCACTATTTCTCCCTTGACGAGAGTGCCGTGCTCCAATACGGCACAAACGCGAAAATGAATCCGCCCTTGCGCACGGAAAACGACGTTGACGCCATAAAACAGGGGCTTTGCGACGGCACTATCGATGTTATTGCCACAGACCATGCACCTCACACGGAGCAGGAAAAGTCACAGCCGCTGGAAAAAGCGCCCTTCGGCATATCAGGGCTTGAAACCGCCTTCTCCCTTTGCATCACGAACCTTTACAAAACAGGCGCCATGACGTTGCCGCAGATAATCAAAAAGCTCTCATTGACTCCCGCAAGCATCCTCGGAACAAATTCAGGCTCACTTCGCATCGGCGCTGACGCCGACATAGTGCTTTTCGATCCCGACGAGCAGTACACCGTTGATAAAAACGAGTTCAAGTCCATGGGCAAGAATACTCCTTTCCACGGCGTCACCCTTTTCGGCAAAGTGAAAAAAACCTTCATAAACGGTCAGGAATGAGAGGATGTTTTTATGAAAATTTTAGTTATTAACGGACCTAACATAAATATGCTCGGCATTCGCGAGCCTGCCATATACGGCAAATCAACTTACGGTGAGCTTGTGGAAATGATAAGCGATTACTGCAAGGAAAAAAACGTGCAGGTTGATTTTTTCCAAAGCAATCACGAGGGTGCTATGGTCGACGCCATACAGCAGGCTTACGGAAGCTACGACGGCATCGTTATGAATCCCGCCGCTTATACACACACGAGCGTTGCCATTGCCGATGCGCTCAAGGCTGTAGGTATCCCCACCGTCGAGGTGCATATCTCCGACGTATCGAAGCGCGAAGCCTTCAGACAAATATCCTACGTCCGCGACGTCTGCGTTGCTACCATCGCAGGTAAGGGTTTTGACGGTTACCTTGAGGCTGTGGATATTCTTATTAAATAATGTATATAAGAAACACGGATATACCTTCCCGTATATCCGTGTTTTATTATTCGCTTTTTTCCGTTTTGGCAATGCTTTTTAAATATTCTCTTGCCGTCATACCTGTTTCGCGCTTGAAAAAGTAGGACAAATAATATGGCGAAGAAAAGCCCATTTTTTCAGCGATATATTTAACGCTGTTTCCTGCGGAGAGCATATCGATAATGCGTTCACAGCGCATATCGTTGAAATGGTTGATAACTCCGCTTCCCGTAAAGCGCAAAAACACCTTTTTAACCTTGCCGGGCGACTCGAAAACGCCCTTGCAAATATCGTCAACCGTCAAGTTTTTATCAAGGTTTTCCTTTAAAAACGCAGTTATCTTCGCATAGCACTTTGAGTCAGCGTCGAGAGACGGCGTTAATCGCGCCGCTTTGCCTCGGCGAATAAGGGAAAGACAGATAAGCTCAAGGTGATTTTTCACTATCTGATATCCCGTATTATCGGGCGTTGACGTGCTTGTAAGGTGTGTAAACTCGTCGAAGCAATAGCCTCCGAAAATAGCGGGAATCTCATCAAGTATCTGCATAAAGCTGTATTTTTCCTGCTCCGTTGACGGGTACGTTCCTGAAGAAAGATTATTTTCAAATCCCGTGCCGTCAAAGGACATGGTGAAAAGCTCACATTCGCTGTCACCGCATACCCACATATTATGAAACAGATTCGGTGCGTGCAAAACAACGTCGCCCTCGCCGCATATGTATATCTTATCTCCGCTTGTACAGCCGCATTTTCCTTTGATAACGTAGCTTATTTCCCAAAAGTTATGCGTCTCGCCCGAAAAGGAATAATCCTTTGAAAAGGTGAGATGAAATATGGAGAATATTTGGTTTATAGTACGCAGGGAATAAACATTTACGGGATTGATATCCATTTTATCGCTTCTCCTGAAAAAAGACTGATTTCGTATTTTTTTAGACTAATTTCGTATTGAAATATTTTAAAATTTGAATATAATATAATTATAACAGAACGGTAAAAAAAGTCAAGATGAATCATGAAAAAGTAAAAAATTTTATATTTCAACAAAAAATAACGCAAAAAACATGGGGTGTTGATATGAAAAAAGTACGTATCGGTTATCTCGGTGTCGGTCCGCGCGCACAGGGACTCATGGAATGCTACAGCTTTCACGAGCAGGTGCAATTCGTTGCTTTTGCGGATATTGCCGCAGGGCGCGCCGAAAGTGTGGCGGCTGAATATAACAAAAAGCATGGTGCAAGCGTTAAAGCGTATACGAGCTATGAGGCGATGATGAAGGAAGCAAAAATGGATGCACTTCTTATCGCCATGGATCCTGACGTGCAGGTGGATTACGCTGTAGACGCCATGGACAAGGGCGTCCACGTTATGACCGACGTCCCTGCGGCGTTCACCATCGACCAGTGCTATAAGCTTGTAAATGCCGTAAGGAAAAACGGAGTAAAATATCAGCTTGGCGAGCAAAACCGCTATTGCAACTTTTTTAAGCAATGGCGCAAAATGGCTGAAAATGACGAGTTCGGCAAGATATACTACGTCGAGGGCGAATACACTCACTATATGCCCGTTTGGGATCTTTTGCGAGATAAAAAGACCAATTACGTTGTATACCCCAAGTCAAAAGAGGATCTCGACGATCCCCGCTACATAAAATCATGGCGTTACCGCACCTTTTTAGAGCCTATCTATTATTTGCCTCACGAGCTGTCGCCCCTTTTATCAATTACAGGCGGCAGGATAAGCAAGGTGAGCTGTATCGGCACGAAACGCGGAAGCTACACGGAAACAAGCTACGATGCGTGCGATCTTCAATCGGCTGTTATGTATAACACGAACGACACTATCTTTGCTTTGCGTGCAGGCTTCGCCTCGCCCACAGGTGACAGGCGCGATACAGGCTCCCATTGGTATCAGATAAAGGGCACTAAAGCCTGCGCGGAAACTGCGCGAAGCACCCTCGACACGATGAAGCTGTACCGTGCGGACACGGGCTGGGAAATGGCAGATTGGGGCACTGTCGATTACAGCGAGCCCGAATATATACGCAATTCAAGCCACGGCGGTACTGATTATTATCCCATAATGTATTTTATTGACGCTATTTTAAACGACAAACAACCGCCCATGGACGTTTACAAGGCCGTTGAAACTGCCGCTCCTGCCATATTGGCGGCGCAGTCGGCAAGACAAGGCGGCGTGCTTTTGGACGTCCCCGATTTCAGAATTTAGCCGAAAAAGTAAATAAGTTTTAAAAAATGTCCGAATTCGTATTTTTTATGTCCAAAATCGTATTGCCATCTACGCTAAATACAATTATAATATAGCTGACAATAAGTCGAATATCAAGAGGTGTATTATTATGAAAAAAGTACGTATAGGTTATCTCGGTGTCGGCCCTCGTGCACAGGGTATTATTGAATGCTACTGTATGCATCCGCAGGTCGAATTTGTTGCTTTTGCTGATATAGCGGAAAACCGCGCAGCAGATGTTGCAGCTGCTTTTAACAAAAATCACGGCGGCAATGTCAAGGCATATACAAGCTATGAAGCAATGATGAAGGAAGCAAAAATGGATGCGCTCCTTATCGCCATGGACCCCAACGCTCAGGTCGATTATGCCGTTGATGCAATGAGCCGCGGTATTCACGTTATGACTGAAGTTCCTGCCGCTTACACTATCGATCAGTGCTACAAGCTTGTCAGCGCCGTAAGAAAAAACGGCGTCAAGTATCAGCTCGGCGAGCAGGCTCGCTATTGGAATTTCTTTAAGCATTGGCGCAAAATGGCTGAAAACGGTGACTTCGGTAAGATCTATTACGCAGAAGGTGAATATCTCCACTTTGAGCCCGTATGGGATCTTTTGAGAGATAAAAAGACAAATTTTGCCGTACATCCCAAGTGCAGAGAAGATCTTGACGATCCCAGATATGTAAAGTCATGGCGTTATTATACATTCCTTGAGCCCATTTTCTATATGCCTCATGAGCTTTCTCCCCTCCTTTCCGTAACAGGTGGCCGTATTTCAAAGGTAAGCTGTATCGGCACAAAGCAGGGCAGCTATCTTGAATCAAGCTACGATGCTTGTGATCTTCAGACGGCGCTCATGTATAACACAAACGATACGATCTTCTCCCTTCGTGCGGGCTTTTCCGTACCCTACGGTCCAAAAGCACATACAGGCGCTCATTGGTATCAGATTAAGGGTACAAAGGCTACAGTTGAAACTTGCAGAAGCACACTTGATACGATGAAAAAGTATACTGCAGGCGGCGAATGGCAAAGCATGGATTGGGGTACGGCTGATCCCGATGAGCCCGAATTTATCCGCAACGCAACACATGGCGGCGCCGATTATTATCCCATTTCCTATTTCATCGACGCTATCATCAATGATACAGATCCTCCCCTTGACGTTTATAAGGCAGTTGAAACAGCGGCTCCCGCTATTTTGGCGGCAGAATCCGCAAGAAAAGGCGGCATTCTTCTGGACGTCCCCGATTTCAGACTGTAAAAAGAGAGGCAGAGTAGGTTAAATGCAATTTATTTATCTTGCCCTGGCAGTTATAACCTCGGGCATGAGCGGTGTTTTTTACAAAAAAGCATCTACGGCGTGCGATAACAAAACAGCATCGGCAATAGTACCCGTTTTGTGGTACTTGCCGCTGGCTGTGGTCTTCGGCGTTGCCGCATTGCTCACAGACGGTATAGATGCAAGCTCGCAGGTTATTTTACCTGCACTGCTTGCAGGTGTTTCCTATGCGGTATGCGGATTTTGCCTGCTTGAAAGCATGAAGTCAAATTCATACTCCATCGCAATAATCATCGTAAATCTCAGCTTTGTTTTTCCCGTTATAATGTCGATGCTGTTTTTAAACCAACAGCCTCACATCGTTCAGCTTATCGGTATGATTTTAGCGATAGCTGTTATCGTGTTTATCAATATCGGCGTTAAGGGCGGTAAAAACTCCGTTATTGCGCTTATTTTTGCCGTGCTTTCCTCCCTTGGCAACGGAACGATAGATTTCGCCATAACGCTTCAGCAGCATAATATGCCCGGCGAAGGGGAAAATTCATTTTTCTTCTTTTCCTACGTTTTTGCCGCAGTAATATGCATTATCGCATACGGAGCAATGGCGATTACAGGCAAAAAAACCGAGATTGAGAAAAAAGATATTAAAGCCCTTGCAACGGGTGCATGCGGTATTGCCGTTTGCAACGGCGTTTGCTTTTTCACCATAAGCCTGTTGACGAATTTCATGAACGCGGCGGCACAGTTTACGGTAATAACAGCGCTTTCCATAATGATCTCGCTTTTGGTAGGTTGCATAAAGATGAAGGAAAAAATACGCCCGAAGGAGGCTGTAAGCCTTGTCTTTTGCGCAATAGCCATTGCCTGTCAGTATATGAATCTTGTATAACAGAAATTTAAACGAAACGGTGAATGATATGAAAATATTTATTTACAACGATGAGCTTGCTCATAAGAATAAAAACCAAAACGGCGAAGATTATTCCGCTTCCTATATCCCTGTAATGCTTAAAAACTTAGGCTTTACTGCTGAAAAAATATCGGAAAAGGATATAGTCGACGGAAAGCTTTCAGGAAACGACGTTATTTTTACAGCGTCCGACGTACTTTCCGATAAATGCGCTGATGAAATTGCAAAAGCGGCTGAAAAGGGCTGTACAGTTATTGCTTTTGCTACGGAGGGTAAGATTTTCCCGAATCTTTCTCAGCCTCAAGCACCCCTTGGTAAATATGAGATTGCGGGATATTTTTACTTCAATGATGAAACACCGCTTCCGCTTACTGATAAATTCTTCGTTGCCGAGGGATATGAGGGTCAGTCGGACGGCTTTATAAAGGCGAAAAACGGTGAAAAATATGCATCGGCGTTGCGCCTTGGCGAAAATATTTATTATTTCACCTTTGACCTTCCCGTATCGCTGAAGACCTTGGGCGACGGTAAGCCCACAGATAAGGCAACCCAGGTTTTCCATATGGGCAGAGTGCCCGATGCTTGCATTTTGGAGTATGAGTACGATTATTCCATTGCTTACGCCGACGTTTATATGGAATATATAACGAATGTGCTTACAAAAGCAGGTATGCCTCGTATTTTCCAGCTTGAGCCCAACGGTGGCAAAGCGGCAGAGCTTGTTATTTATCTGGGCGGCGACGATGATGCAAGCGATACGAATATTGACCTTGTGGCGTCCGATGTGATGTATGAAAGAGGCTTGCCTTACCATATGAATCTTATGCCCTGCGGTCTTGAGGGCGGCTTTGTTTTGACGAAGGAGCAGTTTGATGCTATTCGCGAGCGCGGCCATGATTTTGCTATCCATTACGATTTCACAAAATTTCCCTATACCCTTGAAGGACATAAAACTCAAACGCAAATGTATGAGCAGACCTTCGGCGTAAAGAGCGTTTGCCCCGTAAATCACTGCGTCATTCAGCATGGTACTACCCACGACAGATGGCGTATGCAGATAGAATGCGGCGCTATCGCCGACAACAACAGAATTCAGACAAAGCTTGATTATAGCGATATAAACGCTTTCAACATCATCGGCTATGCCTTCGGCTCGGCTTTCCCTCGCTTTGTTGCGGACGATGCGGAGCACGGCAACGCAGAGCTTCCCTTCTGCGAGGTCTACGCCACATATTACGAGCCGCGTATACATAACGACGAGCCTTGGGAATTTGAAAAGGTTGAGGGCTACCTCAATGAAGCGAAGGAAAAGGCAAGAACATCCCAGCTTTTCATTCACCCCCATTATATTTCGAATATATGGATGGATTCAAAGCCTGCACTTAAGGCGCTTGACCATGCGACGGCGTATATCAAGGAAAAGGGCTGGAATGTTGTTTATTGTACGCCTGACCACCTTGCATATTGGTGGCATGACAGAGCAAAATGCTCCTTTGAAAACGTCACGGAAAACGGATTTACGGTAAAAAATCCATCGGGACGTGATTTTACAGTAGTTTTGCCCTTGGGCGTAAGCAATATTTCCACAAGTGCTTGCCTTTCTCACATTGAAGAAAGAGAGATCAGCGGCAAAAAGGTAAAGCTTCTTACATTAAAAGGCGATGCTGTAACGGTAAAATACACTAAATAAAAAGCGCAAGCTGTTAAAAAAACTCCCACAGAAAAATTTCTGTGGGAGTTTTTTGTAAACAGTTTCTTATTTCATTTCCTTGCAAATAGCAAGAGCAGCGTCTGCAGCGGAAGCAGCGTCAGATGTGTAGCAATCAGCGCCGATGGACTGGCAGAAGTTCTCTGTAACGGGAGCGCCGCCAACCATGATCTTTACCTTTTCACGGATACCCTTTTCATTTGCGAGATCTACGACTTCCTTCATAACGTTCATAGTCGTTGTCAAAAGAGCGGAGCAGCAGATGATCTGGCAATCCTTTTCAATAGCTGTGTTAACAAACTGCTCGGGAGTTACGTCAACGCCCAGGTCGATAACTTCAATGCCCTTGCCTTCGAGCATCATCTTTACAAGGTTCTTACCGATATCGTGAAGGTCACCGCGGACAGTACCGATACAAGCTCTTCCGACAGCTTCTGCGCCCTCTGTAGCAAGAAGGGGCTTAAGAATGTTGATACCTGCGTACATAGCTCTTGCAGCAATAAGAACTTCGGGAACATAAACCTCGTTGTTCTTGAACTTTTCACCGATAACGCCCATACCTGCAAGCAAGCCGTTATCAAGAATTTCCTTTGCGGCAATACCTTCGTCAAGAGCCTTCTGAACGTGCTCCTGAACTATTTTAGCTTTACCTCTCTGTAATGCCTCAGAAATATCTGTTAAAATGCTCATATTTTATTTCCTCCAAAAAATTATTATTATTTTTAACCGCTTAAATGCGGATTTTTACTTAAGCTGACCGCGCGCCTTGCGGTACTTTCCGGGAGTTACACCCGTGACCTTTTTGAACACCTTTGAAAAATAGCTTTGATCCTCAAATCCTACCATATCGGAAATGTCAACAAGGTTGATTGAATCGTTCAAAAGAAGCTTTTTGCTTCTTTCGATGCGGTAATCGTTGAGATATGTGGAAAAGTTACAATTCATCTCGTTTTTGAATATCTTACTGAAGTAGGACGGAGAAAGGAAAACATAATTTGCAACTTCCTCAAGTGATATCTTCTCGTTGTAGTGGTGCTTTATGTAGTCAACTGCCTTATAAATAACGTCCATATGCTTGACTTCAGAGAAATTGAACACGAAATCTGTAAAACGGACCATTATTTTTGAAAGCCAATATGAAATATCTTCAACTGTTTTGAATTTATCTATCTCATTAAGGTAACGATAATTAAGACCGAATATCTGCTCAACGTCTGCGCCGCCTTCAACAGCCGCACGGGAAAGCATTACAATAAGCTCCATAACGCGAGCCTTTACAAGGTCGAACTTGCCGCCGCTGGAAAAGAAAACGTGGCCTAAGATCTCGTTTAAAAGCTCCTGTGACTTTTGCTTATCGCCCTCGGCGATATAGTGCATAAGCTCCTTTTCCTTCTCAAAAGGATAGGAAGTTTTCATCCCGTGAACGCCTGACGACGCTTTGAGCATCTGGATATAATCGTTTATACGGCTTTGCTGCTCGTTATTTTTTTCGTTATCCAAAAGCTGAGTCGTTTCTATCTGACCGATAAAGGATGCAACTGCCATGAGCAGGTTTGCATAATGGCTTACCATATCGGGCGGGACAACGACAGTATCGAGGAAAAAGCTTTCAAATTCCTTATAATACTCATCAGGGATATTATGCTTTTTAATTATATCGTCAAGTATATACTCTTCCTTATCAACGATAAGAAGCGGTCCGCCGATAATTGCTCCGCGCATAACACCGCGCACCATTATGGGGCATGCAAAATGCGCCATGCCCGACGGGCAAAAGTATATATACTTACCGCCGAAATGCTCCGCTTGCATCGAGCCGTAAAGATGGGCTTTACTGCAGGAGATAGTATTCCCCGTTATATTTTGAAGCCTTTTGCAAAAATCGCATCGCGCGTCGGCAGACTTGCCGTCAAAAACAAGCGTGCCCTCCGCATCTATTATCGTGCATCCCACATTACAGGCGCGGACGAAAGCCGTTACCGTATTACAAGCCAACTTATAGTCAAAATCAAGGGCCGCAATATCAACACCTGTATTCGTTTTTCCTGATTGAGCCATAAGCCACCTCTTATCATGTTACATTTATTTTACACTAAATCAAAGAATAAATATTATATTTTTTCGCGATTTTTTGTACTATTTTATCGCAAATTTATAACCTTCATCGGTTTTTGAACGGCAATACATCTTTTTATAACGTAAGCTGAACCGCGTGACGATCCATCCCATATAACAATAACGTAATCGGCATAGTCGATTATCGTATCATTGCGTGCCAAGGGAGCTGTTTTCCCAAGAGCATCATAATCGGGTCGAAAGCAGGTAAAGGGAATGTTATACTTTTTCGCATATTTTTCCGCTTCTGTGTCAATACCGATTGCGCCGCCGCTGACTATCTCTGAGCAGCCGCGGGGAAGGTATTTGTCGATTATATCGAAAATTTCCTGCGTGCTTTTATTTGTATGTCTTGAACCGACGATTGCAACCTTCATCTCATCACCCATAAATCAAATGCTGAATATATTTAATGGTATAGTCAAATTTTATGTGTCTGCACACTATTTCGACTTTCTATAACCATTATACCCTATACAGCGCAATTTTTCAAATGTTTTGTACCATTAAATTAAAAAATTTCATTTCATAATCGACTTTTGCTCGGACAAAATGAAATTGTTCGCATAAAGCGGACGTTGCCAAATGAAAAATGCTTCATTTGGCAGAAAGGCACGGTTTATATGACAAAAATAAATCCATTTATTAAAACGCTTGCATTTGTGGCGGTTTTTGCTTTCGCTGTTTTTTACATCGGCGCATATGCATCAACGCCCGATACGGCTTGCGTTTTTGCCCGCGGCGACGAGGTCAAGCTTGACACGCCTTATGTCAGCGCCCTGAGCGATACTGTATTACCTGCTGTATCTGCTGAGGTAAACTCAGGCTCTTATAATATTAAAGCACGCTTTCTCAGTATTTTCCCTTTAAAATCCGTGGCTGTATCCGTTTTGCCAACGGACACGCTCATTCCCTGCGGCGAGGCTTTCGGGCTTCGCATGAAAACGGAAGGTGTAATGGTGGTCGGCATTTGTGAGCTTGAAAGCGGCGGCGCTCTTTACTCTCCCGCCCGCGATGCAGGTATGCGCCTCGGCGACGTTATCCTGTCCGCCAACGGAAAGGATATAACTACAGACGTCGAGCTTTTGCAGTCTGTACAGGAAAGCGGCGGCAAGCCTATAACCTTTTCCGTCAGCAGAAACGAGCAGAAAGCAGATATTACCGTCACGCCCGTCAAGGAGGACGGCACGGGACATTACCGTCTCGGACTTTGGACGCGTGACAGCACGGCAGGCATCGGTACGATGACGTTCTACAGCCCAAAGCTTGGCTGTTTTGCCGGACTCGGCCACGGCATTTGCGACGTTGACACGGGGCGGCTTATGCCCTTTAAAAGCGGTGACGTCGTCCGATGCGATGTGTTCGGTATAAAAAAAGGTGAAAAAGGCGCGCCCGGTGAGCTTATCGGAAGCTTTGACGAAAACGCACCTGTCGGCACGCTGTCGGACAACAACGAATGCGGTGTTTACGGCAAGCTTTGCGAGGGATACAAGCTGCCGAAGGGGAAGCCCATGAAGATAGCTCTTCGCAACGAGATACACGAGGGAAGTGCCTGCATCCTTTGCACGCTGGGTGAAAACGGACCGAAGGAATATCAGGTAAACATCGTAAGCGTTAACAAAAACAGCAATCGAATGACAAAAAATATGGTCGTTGAGGTTACGGACGCAAGGCTTTTGGAGAAAACAGGCGGTATTATTCAAGGAATGAGTGGCAGCCCCATTATCCAGAACGGCAAGCTCATCGGCGCCGTGACTCACGTTTTTGTAAATGATCCAACGAAAGGCTACGGCATTTTCATTGAAAATATGCTTAATGCATTGCCATAAAAAATGGGCAGGAGTCTTTACTCCTGTCTGTTTTTGTGCTATAATAATTATAGAAAGTCTAAATGCGTGCAGTTATTTTATTTTGCTGCTTCGTTGCAAATAAATAGTCAGAAAATTAAATGGGGATACAAAAATGAGAACAAAAATAAAAGATTGTGGAATTTTTATAGCAGGCGTTGCCATTTGCTTCGCCGTGGCAGGCTTGTCCGTTTTTATAGAACGCATCGTACCGGGTGATATTTTGGGCGCTTCTATTATCGCTCTTTTCATGGGCACCATTATCAACACCTTTTTCCATCCCGTTTGGATAAAGCCCGCCCTTAAATTTACATCTAAAAAAATTCTGAAGCTTGCCATTATCCTTTTAGGCGCATCTCTGTCCGTAAACGTAATAATGTCCGTTGGAAAAATGACGTTTTTTGTTATGCTCTTTACTTTCGCCGTGTGCTTTGGCGGCGGCTATTTTATCCGAAAGCTTTTCGGGCTTAATTGGAAGCTGAGCAATCTCATTTCCGCCGGAACAGGTATTTGCGGCGGCTCTGCCGTTGCGGCCATCGCCCCCGTTATCGACGCAGATGATAAAGATATAGCCTTTGCCATGTCCTCCACGTTTATTTTTGACATGATCATGGTGGCGCTGTATCCCATTATGGGTAGGCTTTTGGGTATGTCCGACATTGCCTACGGCATCTGGTCAGGCACTTCTGTAAACGACACCGCAAGCGTCGTTGCCGCAGGCTATGCTTTTTCCGAGCTTGCAGGTGATTTCGCAACAATGGTCAAGCTCACCAGAACCATTGCCATCATTCCCACCGTTTTAGTTTTTGCATACATAGGCACTCGCATAAAACGCAGAGAGCTTCAAAATGCAAGCGGAGGAAAAAAGGTAAATATACTTAAAATAATTCCGTGGTTCATCGTCGGCTTTCTCGCTCTCTCCGCCTTGAACAGCGTCGGCTTTATCCCCGCCGCAGCATCAGGCATAATGAAAACGTCAAGCAAGTTTCTGATGGTAACTGCACTGGCCGCCATCGGACTTGGAACAAGCATAACAGACTTTCGTAAGGCAGGCTTCGCTCCCATGCTTTACGGAATAACCATTGATACGCTCGTCACGCTTACGGCACTTTTCGTCGTTTGGCTCATGGGAATAATGTAATAATTAATCATCTGAAAAAGCCGAGGCCATCGCCTCGGCTTTTTCTATTCTTTAAAATTTCACCATTCAAGCCGTCTGTTTATTTCCTTTGCACCCCGTTCAATGAGCTTAATTATCTTATTTTCTTCCTCGCCAAAGGATTTTTCCCTTTCGCACGGTATATTTACAGCGATGCCTATAGCACCGACACAGCTATGACCGCTGAATAAAGCCGTGCCGTAACCGAGGTTTACGGTGTTATCTTCATTTGTAACGATACAGCTTTTGAAAACATCGTCGCACTTTTGCTGTGTATACGAGGACACATCAAGCAAATGGAGGATTTCAGGCCACTCGCTCTGCGACGGCTTGCCGTATTTTTTAAAAATAGCGTTTCTCTGCTCCTCCGATAAATTCATCAATATGGCTCTGCCCGTCGCCGTCCGATATATATCGTCCTTCCTTATTTTCGTTTTCGTTTCAAATATCGTGCCATCGTCAATGTAGTCAATAATATATTTCGTATCGCCCTCAATAACAGCCAAAACCACGGAATAACCTGAATTTCTGTGCAGATATTGCATTATGGGTCTGCAAACTGAAATAAAGCTGTTTTTATATCTGCCAAAGCGCGAAAGACAGTACGCGGCAGGGCCCAATACGTATCCCCTCGTATGTGATATTTTCACGGCAAAGCCCTCATTTTCGAGCGTGCTCATGATATGGGAGCAGGTAGATTTATTCAGCCCCGATCTTTCAGACAGCTCCGCCAAGGAGACGGGCTGTTCATATTGGTCGGCAAGGATAGACAAAAGCATCGTTGCTTTTTGTACTGATTTTATCATTTTCATCACCTTTAAATATTGTATCACAAAACCGTGCTTTTTTCAACAAAATTTCACAATATGAAATTTCTTGACAAGGAAACACTGCCTTATTATAATGTTAGCATTAATTTATTTAAATAAAGGAGAAGTAAAATGCTTTGCTTTGTCGCATCTATTCTGTTTTACCTTTTGCAGAATTTTTCAAACAAACAATTCAGCAAAACTGTCAAACGAAGCTCAACGGGAATAACCCTTGTCCAAAACGGCATCTGCGTTCTTTGCAGCGCCCTGGCGTTGCTTATAGTCAGCGGCGTAAAAATAATGCCTGCACCCATCATGGCTATCGCCGCGCTTTTCGGTTGCTTTTACCTGCTCACCGTTTTCCTTTTGCTCAAAGCCTTTCACCTTGGCTCTATGGGAAATTCCACGCTCATATGTAATATAGGAATGTTTATTGCATCCTTTTACGGCATTTTCCGCTTCGGAGATGCTTTTACCGTATATATCGGCATAGGCACGGCACTGCTTTTCATCGCTATTTTGCTTTGCACGCCAATTGAGAAAAAGGTCAGCTTCAAATGGTTTTGGACAGCCTTGGCTTCAGGCATTTCCAACGGCATCGTCGCTTCAATAAAACGCGAAGCCGTCGCCCTTTATGCCGATGACATACAGATTTTCCTCATTTGGGGCTTTTTCTTTGCCGCTCTGTTTGCGTTTCTCTTTTTAAGCTTTACAAAAGCAAACAGAGATGATGCCGCCATCGTTTTAAAGCGTCCGAAGCTGATACTTTTCGGCGTTTTCGCAGGCATCGGAACGTCAGGAGCAAATCTTTTTCAAATGCTCGCCGTAAAAACAGTTTCGTCGGCGATAGTATATCCTCTGACATCGGGAATTCTCGTTGTTTCCCTTTGGCTGGTCTCCTACTTTTTTTACAAGGAAGAACAGCTCAAGGCGAAAAACATTCTTGCCGTTTTACTTTGCGTTGCCGCAATTATATTGGTAAATATCAAATAAGGAGAAAAAGCCATGGATCTTTGTCAAGCATATTATATTGAAAAAAGAAATAACGACGATCACATTGACCTTAACGGAAAATGGGATTTTTGCTGGCGCGATACAGCTTGCGACAGCGTCGACTCTCTCACCTTTGATTATCAATGCACCTTGCCCTCGTCGGTATATCATTCTCTTTCCGCCTCAGGTGTACTCCCCCATCCCTATTACGGTACGAATAGCAAGGATTACGGCTGGGTAGACGAAAAGGTATGGTACTACAGAAAAAGGTTCAATTTAGACAGAGCAAGCTTTGACGGCAACGCATATCTTTGCTTTGATGGCGTTGCATATTATTGCCGCTTATGGGTAAACGGCACGCTTTTGGGCGAGCATGAGGGTATGTTCGGCGGACCGTGCGCCGACGTTTACAGCCTTCTTAATCTTTGCGGTGAAAACGAGATAATCGTCGAAGTGCGCTCCTGCAACTTTGACAAAAAGGACGGCTACGATTTTTGGAACAGAAACGGAGAAAACAGGGAGATAATTCCCTGGAACATCGTTCGCGATACAAGCACCAGCAACGGTGATTTTATCGTTTTGGGCATTTGGAACGACGTGCGGCTTGAGCTTTTAAATAAAATTCATATAAGCCGCCCCTATATGTATACCGAAAGCATCGGAAAAGACAGCGCTGAAATTCGCTTTGAAGTCGAGATCGCCGACGGCACCATAGCTGAGCTAAGAAAATTTTTCGGCATACGGGATCATCTTTACGACTATACGAGAGCCTTTGACAGCGGTCTGACAGGAGCTGTGCGCGATCGCTCCGTAGAGCTTGAGATAGAGTTTTCCGACAACGGTAAGCGCGTTTATTACACTAAAAACAGCATTCCTCTTACTGATTTTAACGGACTCGGAATGGATGCGCGCTATCATGAAATGCAGTTTTACCGCACGGATATTACGTTAAACGAGCCGAAGCTGTGGTATCCCAACGGCATGGGCGATCCGTTTTTGTACGACGTTACGGTGAAGCTGTTTGCTGACGGCGTGCTTATGGACACGCAAGCGTTTAAATACGGCGTTCGCACGTTTACAGCTTCGTATACGCGCGGCAATAAATACCGTAACCGATGGGACAAGTTTTTGTTTTCCGTAAACGGCAAGGAGATATTTTTAAAGGGTATGAATTGGATGCCCATTGATTACCTTTACGATATTTCCCCCGATCGCTATAAATGGTGTCTTGCACTTGTTAAAAATGCTGGGATACAGCTTTTGCGCGTATGGAACGGCGGCGGCTACCCTGAAACGGATCTGTTTTATCAGCTTTGCGACAAGTACGGCATAATGGTCTGGCAGGATGAGTATATCTCCAACACCGACAGCTCCGTCAGCTTTCCCCACGATGTTCTGGAATGTCAATGCGCATACAATCTTTACCGCACGAGAAATCATCCTTCCCTGGTCATCCTTTGCGGCGGAAACGAATTCAATCCTTACACCGAGGGCAACGGCGCGTCCATGTTCGTAATACAGCGAACGGTGGATATGCTCGCTCCTGACCGTGTTTTTTATTACACCACGGCAGATAAGGGAAGCGCTCATATTTATATCGACATGGAGCCCGTGTGGTACAGGCACCGATATAAGCAACTTCCATTCCTTGCGGAGTCGGGCATTCACAGCTTTCCCTGCCATAGGACGCTGAAAAAGTTTGTCGGCGAAAAAGAAATTCAAAAAAAGCCCGTCGATCTTACTGCGCCCGATTTTGCCACGCAATTTCCCAGCTTTTTCAACCACGTTACAGAGTTTTTGCCCGAAAGAGTTCCGCGCATGATGGCAAGAAACTCGCAGATAATCGACATCTCCGCCTGCTCACTCGGTGAACTTTGCGAAGCGTCACAGGTGCAGGTTTATGAGTTTTATCAGCTTATGATACAGGCTATGCGCGAAAACTTCCCCTATTGCGGCGGCGTTATGCCGTGGGGTTTCAAAAGACCGTGGCCGACTGTCGGCTGTCAAACGGTGGACGGCGATGATAACGCAGGGCTTTGCTATTACGCCGTTTTAAACAGCTACGCGCCCGTAAACGTATGCTGGTGTCAGCAATGGTCAGTCCTTGCGCCGAAGGAAAGTCTTTCTTTGGTCGTAAAGACCTTCAATCAAAATGATACGGATCTTTCCGATGCCCGGCTTTGCCTGACTGTTTTCAGACCCGATATGACTGTTTTCAAGGAGTATACAGCCTCCTTTAAGCCCGTATGCGATTTCGGAATTTTGCAAATTGACGACAGCTTCACAAACACTTGCTTTTTGGTTTGTGCTGATGTTAAGCTTGACGGCGACATCATAAGCCGTTCCGTTTATTTTAACAAATGCACCGACGCTTTATCCGACAAGGAGCTTTACGACAAGTATCGCCTTGCTCCGACGGAAAATCTCTACTTTAAAAACGGTCCATACCTCAAACCCACCATCGAAAGCGCAAAGAAAGCAAAGCTTTCTGCCTCCATCGTCAGCACGGGCATCAATGGTAAATACCACTTTGCCGATATTGCTTTGAAAAACATATCGGACATAACAGCCTACCCCATAACTGCCGAGACAGTCAACGAGGACCAGCGCTTTTTCCTCAGCGAAAACTTCTTTATGCTTAAGCCGAATGAAGAAAAAACCTTGCGTATAACCTGCGACAGCGGTAAAGTAAGCGATGTAAAAATAAGCTTTTGGAACGGCGATACGCTTTACTTAACAGCTTTATAAAGGTATGATCGATTTTTCATAGAAAATTTGACTAAATTCATAAAACTACGCTCCGCAGATGCTTGTTTTTCTGCGGAGCGTATGCTATAATGAATACAAAAAGTAAAGGAGTTTTTGTATGGGTTTATTGGATTTTTTAAAGAAAAAAGACACGCAAAGCAGCAAACTGCACGAATTTTTGAAGGATAAAATAAAAAAAGCCATTATAAGTTGGGATAAAAGCGATATTTATGCAGTTTCTCTGTACGTTTGCGATATTCAAGACAACCCTTGCGAGCCCACCGTCACCTTGGGCTACAACACGGAAACGCATTTCCGCAGTCAAATAGACGACGCCTCCGACGAACAAGAGGCGAAATGGAACTACGCCTTTTGGCTTCAAAACTGCGAATATGTTTTCGGCGAGGATAAATCCACGCAAAAGCTCGTTCAGCGTTGGATCAAGGAAAAGGGCTTTTACTATTATACGGAAAATGAGCTGTTTTTCTCCGATAACGAGATCGATCCCGATACATATGAGGGCATTACCGAAGCCTTTGTCGATGAACTTATTTCTATCGTGAAAGAGCTTCATGAAAGCGGATTTGTCAAAACGCAGTTTGGCAAGGATATTCCCCTGCTGATACATGAGCTTGAATATTATGACGAGATCGCCGAACAAAATAAAAAAGCAAACCCCGCCGAGACAGTAGCCGATTTCGTAAGCTATTGCGGCGAATAATTTTTCGTATACGTTAAATGTAAACGCCGACGACGAACAAAGTTCGTCCCTTCTTTGCCTTCCCCTTGAGGGTAGCGAAGCGGCGTGATGCGCAAAAAACGCGAGCGTGACCGAGCCGCAGCGAGACAGGTGACACAGCGTAGCTGTGACGGAGAGGGCGTTACTGGACAGGCGTCTCGACTGTCCGAAAACAACAGCGTGGAAAGAGCCTTCCCCTTGAGGAGAAGGTGTCAGCTTTAGCTGACGGATGAGGTGTCTACG
>SVND01000020.1 GCA_015067075.1 Oscillospiraceae bacterium | reverse complement strand
TTGGCGTTCCTTTCGATGAGCCTATAGGCTCGGCCGGTTCTATGCCCTAAGGGGGCTTGTGCAAGCCACCGGCACGGCCGGTGGTCATGACTTTGTTTTACGGCGTGGGTGTAGGTGTTCCCGCAATCACCATCCCCGCATGCGTCAAAACGCCATCTGCATCTTTAGTATCTATATCGCCGTAATCATATCGGATATCCAATACATGCTGTCCGTTTTCTTCAAAAATCGTGTATATCTTTGTGTATCCGTTTACTTCATACGAACCCGTTGCCATGCCATTTTTCCCCAGCGTTTCGGTTACATTAATTTTTGTGTCGCCGTCTAAAATATAAATGCCATCGTCTTCTACTACAAGCTTTGCACTTGGACCTGTAAAAATCGTTTCTATCCACGTATTACCTGTCACCGCATAAGCGGCCACGTTGCTTGCAACAAGTAAAAACACAACTGCCGCCACTGCTATTTTCACAGCAAATCCCGTCTTTTTGCTCTTACTTTTTAAATTGTTCATATTCGTTATCCTTTCAGCCAATGATTGAGGTGCATGAACCTCGTTAAAAGTTTCTTTAAAGTATTGTTTGTTTTGTTTTTCGCCGTTCAATCCCATTCTGTTTTTAATACCTCTTTCAGTTTATTTCTGGCGCGAAGCAATCTCGTTTGAATTGCCGTTTCAGAAAGCTTCATAATTTCCGCTATTTCACGCACATTGTAGTCTTCAAAATAATACAGCAACACTACCTGCCGATATTTTGCATCAAGCTCCATCACCGCATAAAACAGCTCGCTTCTTTCAGGCAAAGAAAATTTTGGTTCATCGGTCATATCTTCAATATATAACAGTTTTCTTTTCCATGGCGTTCTTTGTAAACTACGGCATTCATTAACTGCGACACGAATAAGCCATCTTCTCAAATGCTCCTCATCTTTAAAAGACTCTTTTCTTTCCCAAAGCTTTATAAAGGTATTTTGCACCACATCCTCTGCATCCGAATTATTTTTACAACCGACAAGCGCTACTCGGTATACAGCATCTAAATATGATTTAATTATACGTTCATACTCTTTTTTGTCCATATAACTCCTCATGTTGAAAGACCTTTCACTTATTGAACGCTTTAAAAATTTAAAATATCACATATTTTTCAAAAAAAATATTCTTATCGCAAAAAAGTGCAAAAAAGAGTCTATCAGCAACTAATAGACTCTTTTCAGTAAAATTACTATTACATTCTTTCGGGAATTTCGATTGCAAGGATATCAAGAAGATATGCAAGCATTTTTTCCACTGCGGCTGAAAGCGCAAGCCAAGTTGCACGCTTCGCCTCATCCGTTTCACCGAGTATCTTGTTCTCGTTATAGAACTTATTGTACGATGCCGCAAGGTCATAAGCGCACTCACAAACGATATTCGGAGCTTTTTCATCGTACGCCTTATAAAGCGAATCGGGTATTGCCATCATTGTGAGAAGTACATCTCTTGCACTGTCGCAATATACGTCCTCCATGGCACTATACGTCATTCCCGCTTCTTTTGCCTTCGCCAAAAGTGAACGGATACGGACAACACAGTAAAGAAGGTAAGGTCCTGTTTTGCCTTCAAAGGATAAAAATCTGTCAATATCAAAGATATAGTCTTTTGTTCTATGGTTGATAAGATCACCGAACTTAAGAGCCGCAACGCCGATTTTTTCTGCTGCAGATTTTTGCTGTTGTTCGCTGAATTCAGAGGTAAATGCACCTGAACGCATACGCTCTGCCGCCGCATCCGTAACCGTCGCAATAAGGTCAGACAGCTTCATTATTCCACCGTCGCGTGTTTTATAGGGTTTTCCGTCCTTGCCGTTCATCGTGCCAAAGCCGACGAACGTAACGGGAGTTTTTTCAGGTAAAAGTCCTGCTTTTTTGGCGCAACGTGTAACCTGACGGATATGAAGAGCCTGTCTGTTGTCGATTACATACCAATACTCGTCGGGTTTGAAATCCTTTTCACGCTGAATGATCGTGGCAAGGTCTGTCGTTCCGTAAAGCTGAGAGCCGTCACTCTTCGTAATAAGAATGGGCGGAATAGGCTCTTTATCGTCCTCCAAGGCAAGGTCAACGACAAGGGCACCGTCGGATTCGTATGCAAATCCGTCAGCAACAAGCTTTTCGATCATCGGAGCAATATATTCATCAGCATCGCTTTCGCCAAGCCACGCTTCAAAATCAACGTTAAGCTTTCTGTAGCTTCCTTTAAGGTCGTTTACGGAAACCTCGCGAAGTCGCTTCCAAAGCTCGTAGTAGCCTCTGCGCTTTTCCTGAAGCTCCTTAGTTGCCTTTTGTGCTTTTTGCTTAAAAGCTTCGTCTTCCTTGCTCTTTTTGCTCGCGCTGGGATATATCTCCGACAGCTCCGCAAAATCAACGGGGGCGCTTTCAGGATATTCGCCTTCATAGCTTTCATCAAAATATACAAGCTCAGGCATACGCTCCTCTATTTCAGATATGACAAGTCCCATCTGAAGTCCCCAGTCACCGAGATGGATATCGCCTATCGTTTTATTTCCGAGGGTTTTTGCAAGGCGCTTAAGGCTTTCACCAATGATGGCAGAGCGCAAATGACCGACGTGAAGAGGCTTTGCGACGTTTGGTCCGCCGTAGTCAACGATAAGCGTTTTATCCTGTTCAAACTTCGGAATACCCGTGTTATCGTCTGCCGCCATTTCCTTCATATGCTCGCAAAGATATTCATCCGTAACGATAATGTTTATAAAGCCCGGCATAGCAAGTGCAACGCTTTTAAAACAGCTCTCGCCTTCAAGTTGCTTTATTACATCACCTGCTATCATTGCGGGAGCTTTCCTGTATTCCTTTGCCGCCGCCAAAGCACCGTTGCATTGGAACTGACAAAGGTCTGGACGGTCAGAGCGTATGACACCTGCATATTTCGTGTCATAGCCGCACGCCTCAAAAGCTTTTTCCATTATTTTTGTAAGCTTTGTTCTGATTGTTTGCATAAATTTCAACTCCGTAATCTATTTGCATTCATTATTAGCTTAATCACCGGCGGAAAGCGTTGTATAAACGGGAATTTTAATTACCCACTCGCCTTTCGCGTTGATATATCCCGTATATTCATCCGTTTCCACATAGATCATATTTTTATCGTGCACAGTAACATGTTTAAAGCTCATTTCGCTTATTCGTTTGTTTTTTAAATTATATATATCTATTAGATTGTCTACGGAATCATACTCGCCGCAAACAGCTATGACATATTCGCCATCCTGATAAATGCTTGTATACTTCGGCTCAATATGCCATCCGCCGTTTGCATCGGCAACACCGACAAGACCGCTTTTTTCATCTGTCGCGCTGAATTGCATATTGGTGAATATGTAGCAATATCCGCGGCTTTTGCCTAAGACCTCGCCCGTTGCAGAAAATACAAAAAACGTTTCTTCATCATCGCCGTTTCTGTTACCAACGTAAAAATATTCTCGTTTTCCGTTTATGGTTTTCGCCGTAAGCATTAACGACGAGTAGTTAAACCCGATGACAGTCTTCCCCGTCGTATCTATAACACCGAAATTTTTGCCGTCGTACGCAATAGCCGTACCACAAGTAAAGCTTTCGATCCTATCATAACGCTCCTTTAAAAGCACGTTTCCTTTTTTATCAATCAACGTCCACCCATCGGCAACCTTTACAGGAGCAACGCCTTTTACAAAATATCCCGCTTCATCAAACACAAAAGGTATCACAACATATCCCGTTTTATCAATATAGCCCCATTTGTTATCCTTATAGACAGCAACGAGACCGTCGGAAATGTACGGCAAGCACCACGCATAATTGTTTACGTTAAGCACCGTTTTACTTTGCATATCTATAAAGCTTTCCTGCGTTTTAGTGCCGCTTTCCGTAATAACGGTTTTCGATGCTTTTGCTATTCCGTCGTATATCTGCCAAAGCTGATCGTACTCCATTTCCACGGCCATTTCGCCTGTGTTAAGATTCAAAAGCCCCGATAAGCCCGTAAGCTCGTTCCACAGCTCAAGCATCCCATTTTGAGAAACGAACCAAGTGATATTGATTCCTTCATTTTCAAAAATTACTCTGCCGCTGCTATCCAATATCGCCATGGCGTATTCTGCACCGTTACGCTTATCCTCGGATCTGCGAGGTGTTCTTTTTAAATAATAATACACATCACCGTTGGCATAGCTTCCTGAATAAAAACCCAAAGCCTGTGCCGCTTCCGCGCCTGATGTATAAGGCGTTTCCGTGAAAATAAGCTGGCATTCGTCGTAGCTTGTATGTAAACGTATATCGCCGTTTTCATTGCAAAAAGCAACCATTCCGTCAAGATATACAGGATACAGCTTTCCGTCTCCGCTTCCGTTAAGATCACATCCGCAGGCAAGTATTAACATTATCAATGACACAATAATGGATAATCGCTTCATTTTGATCCCTATCCTAACGCTTGTACATCCTCAGAATACGGTACGTATCCCGCCGCAATAATTGCTTCCGTTCCTTTTTCACTCGTTATATAATCAAAAATCTTCCTTGCTTCTCCGTTCGTTTCCGCATCCTTGCGTATTGCAACGTATATTTTACCTGTAAGCGGATATTCACCCGAAGCAATATTTTTTTCATTGCAGTCAATTTGACCTATCTTCAAAAGCTTGCACTTTTCACCTTTATACATATGCTTCATGTAATAATAAAGCGCATAGCCTACAGCGCCGTCACCGCCGTCATAATCCATCAAAACAGTTTCTTCATTTCCCAATGCATCAAATATTTTATCAGACGGTGCCGCCATAATATCGCTATTATACATGAGGGAATTTATCATGATCGTTTGCGCGGCAGACGTTTCAGGCTGCTGAAAGGGAGTAATTTTTATATTATCTCCGCCCACATCGGAAAAGTTGGTTATATACCCCGTATATATTCCCTGCAGCTGTGCCTGTGTCAGCTTTTCTATCCTATTTTGCGGCGAAACGTAAAACGCCAATGCATCTGTAGCTATCGCACGCATCTCAAGAGCATCTTCGATTTTCTCCGTAAGGGTAATATCAAGCATAGACGGCTCATACACGAAAGCGATATCTGCTTCGCCCGAAAGCAATCTTTTAACTGCGCTCTGCGTTCCCGTATGGCTGACGGCGTTTTCAGTTTCAACTGCGCCCTCGCCCGTTATATTTTTATAAAGCAGTTTTGACAGATTGGACATTGTAACAGACCCGTCAAGTTTCGGAAAATCAGCGGCTTTTATGCTAAGCCCTGTGTCCAGATCTTTATTCCATATTTCTTTATCGCACCCGCAGAAAAACACGGTTAAAAGAATAAAAGTAAAAATACAAAGTGCTTTACCTGCTTTTTTCATATAAGCTTCCACACCTTTTTATATTATTATAATATTATATCACTTTCATATAGCTTCCGTCAAGTCATTTTAAAATAAAAACGGAGACATCCCTTCGGACATCTCCGCTATTTGTTTTCTGCTATTACTGAAATTCACGAATAATTATGGAGCTGTAGATATTGAACGCAGGAAGTGTTATCTCAACCATTCCGTTTTCAACCACGAAGTCTGTATCGGGATAAAGGTCAACTATTTCCTTGCTTCCGTTTACAAACAGCTTTACGTTAAGACGCTTGCCCCAAAGGGATGAGGGCAATCTTACCTTAACCTTAACGCCCGCTTCAATATCCGTAACCGTATCTGTGTCAACGTCAAGCTGCATATTGACAATATCAACAAACAAATGATTATTGTACGGAGCGTAGTTCAAGGTCGTTGCTACGCTGTCGGGAAGGTTTTCAAATGATACAAGCTTGTTTGCATATCCCTGCTCATACCAGCCTTCAACCATGGAATTTATCTCGTTGAGATAAAGCTCGTAAAGCGTTTCCATGTCAGCTTTCTGATGGAAAGTGAAATATTCCTCGGCAATATCGGTTTCCATATATACGACCTTGCCGTTGCCGCTGTACGTGTCAGCAAGATCCTTTAAAATTGCACTCGAGTGCGCCATGTAGTTGTTTTCCTGAGAGTCAACTACGCCTGCTTCCTCGCCTGTAATCACAAGCAAGCCGCCACGGTCAAGGAAAGGAACAAGTATATCGTTCACTTCAGCCTTTGAAATAGAGCGAACCTGAGGAAGAATAAGCACGTTGCAAAGCTCTGCCTGCTGGGCAAGTCTTGCAGATGAAATGCTGCGATAAGGAATATTCAGCTCGTCAAATGCATGGCACCAACCACCGTAAGCAACGTTTGCAGGGTTCTTTTCACCGTATACAAATCCGCCCGGTGCAAGCGTAGACATTTCGCTGTCAACGGAGAAAACAACGCCGATTTCAGCGTATATCTTTCTGTCTGTAAAATAATCGCGAAGCAATCCTATGCTTTGATTTACCTTAGCCGCTGTGCGGTCTGTACCCGTAATGTTTTCCGTTGCGTTACCTGCATATATGGTGCAGTTATATGCCAAGGCTTCATAGCTCAATACGTATGCAAGATTGGGATTGCTCTTATAATCCTCTGTATAATACCAAAGAACTGCATTTGTACCCTTGGACATATTCGCCATAAGGTTCATTGCGTGTCCGCTGTATCCATTGGGAGGATAGCCCGACGTTGTAAAGCCTGTTACGGCAGAGTATGAGCAGTTGTACTCTGTATGTACTATATCAAGAAAATCTGCATCGTATGCACCGTATGTGAGATATGGGAAGTCGTTTGCCGCAACGCAGATATCGTCAGGGTTAAGTCCAAGCTCCTTTGCCGCTTCCTTTATGCCCTTATAGTAATTTGTGTTATATTCTCTGTTGACCTTTGCTTTGAAGGAGAGGAAAGCCTTCCAAATAGGATCCTCGATCCATTCAGTTCTCGCCCAAACGCTGTTTTGATATCTTATATCAGTAACATCTGTGTTCGGATCAAGCTCCAGCGCTTTTTCACGGATGTAGTCACAAATATTGAAATCTTCCGTTACAGTAACTCCGATCTGCGGATTTTCCATCAAATACTCTGTAAACGCTTTCTCTGTCCAATCGCCGAATGCACGTTCGATAGGTCTGTTTTTGAAGTTATCCCAACCGTTCCAGTTGTCGACCCAGAACCAATCTACTCCGCGCTCGATCCAATACTTAGTTGTAAACTTCGTATATTCAAGCCAGAAAGGAGCGCAGGCATCCTTGCCTACAGACCAGTCGCAGGTAACGTACTTTTTGCCGTAAAGATCCTCATATTCAACAAATCCCGTTGTATCAGCGCTTCCCTGAGTAAACAGTTCTTCATAACGTCTGATGTCGCCGTTAAGGTCCTTTGCCGCGCAAGCATCGTAGAAAATAGATTTTGCAGGATCGTTGCTATCGTCAAAATAACCCTTTGCTACTGTGCCGTCAGGATAAGTCGGCGCGGAAAGCTCGGGGTAATTTGAAAGAATAAAGGGCGCCGCCCATTGCTCGTCATTCACAAAGGAATGAACTCCTACCCAGCATAAATAATTTGCATTGTTATTTTTTGACGGGCCGTTCGTCGTCCAAGTCCAAGGATTTGCGATTATCTTCGCCGCGCCTGTTTTTTCGTTCATTTCAAACGTGCCGTCTTCAAGCTGATGAAGAGCAATTAAAAAGCTTCTCGAGTCACCTTGGCACTCGATCCATGCATTTGATTTCAAATTGAGAGTCTCATACAGCTCTAAATTATTTTTAACACCCTGATAAGTATCCTCGCGGCAGAATGGACCTCTACCCTCATCCATTGCGCCGCTGCCGCCTGCATCTGCATTCACGTCAAATACGTCCATGGCGTCACCGTTAGGTGTATAACGGCAAAACCAATCCCACCAGCCAAGTTTTTCGCTTACAGTAAGCTTGTCAGAGGAGGATACCTTAAGCAACGCCGCAACAGCATCATAGCTTTCATCGCTACCGTCCTTACCTGTCGGAAAAGGTGTTACAGCTTCCGTAGGTGTCGCCGCTTCAGTTGGCTGTGCTGTCGGCGTATCTACCGCTGTCGGCGTGGGCTCGTCGCTGTTTTGCTCTTGACCGCATGATGCAAAGCAAAGACTGACAAGCAAAGCGCAGATAAGCATTGCCAAAAGCTTCGTAATATTTTTCATCGCAATTCTCCTTTTTATATTATTGGTACAATTATATCAGATTTTTTGTCGTTTGTAAACAGACAATTTTCGAGCTTGAATAAGACATTTTTTGCAAATAAACAGCGAGCGAAGTTGATCGCTCGCCGCTTATTTTATTGGGGAAATTCTCTTATTATTATAGAGCTGTAAATATCAAACGCAGGAAGTGTTATCTCTACCATTCCGTTTTCAACCACGAAGTCTGTATCGGGATAAAGGTCAACTATCTTTCGGCTGTCATCTGTGAACAGCTTTACGTTAAGACGCTTGCCCCAAAGGGATGAGGGCAATCTCACCTTAACCTTAACGCCCGCCTCAAATTCTGTAACCGTGTCCGTGTCAACGTCAAGCTGCATATTGACGATATCCACAAACATATGGTTGTTTGACGGAGCGTAGTTCAAGGTCGTTGCTACGCTGTCGGGAAGATTTTCAAATGATACAAGCTTGTTAGCATATCCTTTTTCATACCAGCCTTCAACCATGGAATTTATCTCGTTGAGATAAAGCTCGTAAAGCGTTTCCATATCAGCCTTCTGATGGAAAATGAAATATTCCGAAGCCATATCTTTTTCCATATAGATAACGTTTCCATTACCGCTGTAGGTGTTTGCAAGGTCTTCTAAAATTGCACTTGAGTGCGGTATAAAATTATTCTCCATCGAATCGATTATACCTGCGTTTTCACCTGTGATAACGAGCGTACCGCCGTTATCAAGGAACGGGATAAGGATATTTTCAACTTCAGCTTTAGATATGGAGCGAACCTCGGGTAAGATCAAAACGCTGCAATACTTCGCATATTCTTCAAGTCTGTAAGAAGAAATACTGCGATAAGGAATATTCAGCTCATCGAAGGCGTGGCACCAACCTCCGTAAGCGAGCGTTGTGGGATTTTTTTCGTCATCGACAAATCCGCCCGGTGCAAGAGTTGACATTTCGCTGTCAACGGAATGAACAACGCCTATCTCAGCATAGATCTGTCTGTCGGTAAAATATTCGCGAAGCTTACCGATAGCATTATTTGTTCTCGACATGGTCGTGTCTGTGCCGACAATGCCGTTAGACGTGCCGCCTGAATAAATAGTGCAGTTATAAGCCAAGGCTTCATACGTCAAAACGTAAGAAAGATTTGCATTATTGCTGTAATCGGAATAATACCAAAGCACCGCTGTGTTACTCTTGGACATATTCGACATCAGGTTAAGCGCGTGACCGCTGTATCCGTTTGGCGGATAGCCCGACGTTGTAAAGCCTGTAATAGCTGAATAGGTGCAGTTATACTCTGTGTTGATTATATCGAGATATTCAGGGTCGTATGCGCCGTATGTAAGATACGGAAAATCGTTTGCAGTAACGCAGATCGTATTGGGATCGATTCCAAGCTCCTGCGCCGCTTCCTTTATGCCTTTATAAAACGCCGTATTATGCTCCCTATTGGATTTAGCCTTGAACGACATGAGAGCCATCCAAACAGGATCCTCAAGCCACTGCTCCATACGCCATACGTAATTAGCTCTTGAAAGATCCGTTACGTCCGTATCGGGATCAAGCTCCAAAGCTTTTTCGCGGATATAATCGCAAACGTTGAAATCGTCAGTTACAGTAACGCCTATCTGCGGATTTTCTTTGAGATATTCCGTAAATTTAGCTTCAGTCCAATCGCCGAATATTTTTCTGATAGGCTGGTTACTAAAGTTGTCCCAACCGTTCCAGTTATCTACCCAGAACCAATCAACGCCGCGTTCGATCCAATATTTCGCGGTAAACTTCGTGTATTCAGCCCAGAAAGGTGCGGCAGAATCCTTAGCATGGAAATGGTCATCGGTATAATATACCTTGCCGTCGGGATCAGTCAAAGCAAGAGTATGCTCCTGACTTTCACTTACAAGCCAAAGCTCATCGTAACGGATAAAGTTGCCGTTAAGGTCCTTACCTGCGCAAGCGTCATACAGCTTTGCAAGGTGCGGTGTCGTTCTGTCACCGCCGTCAAGATAACCCTGTGCAGGCGTTCCGTCAGGATATGTCGGAACGGCAAGCTCGGGGTAATTTTTAATTACAAAAGGCTCTGCCCACTCCTCATTATTTACAAAAGAATGAACACCGCACCATACGATATAGTTAGCATCGGCATTTTTTGAGGGATTATTATGCATCCAGGTCCAAGCAGTTGCAATAATTTTTGCAGCTCCCGTTCTTTCGTCCATTTCAAAAGAACCGTCCTCAAGCTGATGGAGCGCTGTGAGCATATTTCTCGAGTCGCCCTGACACTCAAGCCAGCACGAGGTCTTAATTTTAAGCATTTCATGCTGTTCAATAGTCGATTTAGTATCAATGTAGTTGCCTTCTCTTGAAAAAGGTCCTCTGCCCTCGTCCATCGAGCCTCCGCCGCCTGCATCGGCGTTAACGTCAATTACCTTCATCGCATCGGAAATAGAGGTGAAACGGCAAAACCAATCCCACCAGCCCTGTTTTTCATGGACAGGCATATTATCAGAAGCCGATACCTTCATGAGTGAAGCCACAGCATCGTAGCTTTCATCGCTTCCGTCCTTACCGGTCGGAAAAGGTGTTTCAGTCGTCGTCGGTGTTGCCGCCGAAGTCGGTTCCGCCGTGGGGGTATCCGCCGCCGTCGGCGCAGGTGTAGGCTCTGCACCCTGCGTGTCACCGCATGATGCCAAACAGAACAGCGCCAAGCACATTATCGCTGCTAAAATAAGCGCATTTAATCTTTTCATTTTCCATACCACCTTTATATAGTATGTGTATATTATACAATACAGCTTTTGCTTTTGTCAATGAGATTGCATAATACAAAAGTGAGATTTTGCGACCTATTTATATAAAAATATAACAGCGCCTGCCGCAAAGCAAGCGCTGCTATATTTATTTATCTGTCGATGATAACTGTTGCGTATGTACCGAACTTGGGAACATTTACGGAAATATATGCACCGTCAACCGTGTAATCCGTGCCTTCTGTAAGTGTTACTATCTCATCTGTGTTGTCCGTGTAAAGAGAAACTGTATAATCGTAGCCCCAGTGTGTGGAGGGAATTCTTACCTTAACAACCGTCATATCAGGAGTTTCCGTAAGGACGTCTGTATCGGGATCATACTGCATATTTACAAGATCAACAAAGAACGCCTTGTTCGTCTTGGAGAAGTTAAGTGTGCTGATAACGCTTGCCGACTTGTCGATACCGTCAAGAGTAAGAAGTGTATTGATATATCCGTTATCGTACCATGTCTTTATCTCGTCTTCGATGGGAACGAGAGCATAATCGTAGATAGTATCAAAGTCAACGTTCTTGTTGAAGCTGAAGTAATCGATAGATATATCTGTTTCCATGTAGATGACCTTGCCTGCTCCGTTATAATCGTTGGCAAGCTTTACAAGGATAGGCTCTTCATGCTTTGCAAAATCGTTGTCAAGGCTTTCAAGAGCACCTGCGTTTGCACCTGTAACAAGGACAGCACCGCCGTTGTCAAGGAAAGGAATGATAACGTTGTTTACAACGTCAGCAGAAATAGAGCGAACTTCGGGAAGGATAACAAAGCTGCAATCGCTTATCATATCAGCAATTTTATCCATGGGGATGGACTTATAAGGAAGGTTAAGTTCATCAAATGCGTGGCACCAGCCCATGTAAGCCATATTGTGAGGAATCTTTTCGCCCGTTGCAAAGCCGCCAGGTGCAAGGTAAGACGTTTCACTGTCTGCAGAGAATACGACGCCGATCTCAGCGTAGATTCGTCTGTCGGAGAAAATATCCTTAAGCTTTTCAATGGAGCCGTTGATAAGTGTATTGGAAGCTGTTGTACCGGCAAAGTTGTTGTGAAGTAAGCAGTTGTAAGCTAAAGCCTCATAGCCGAATACCTTACCCATGTTATCAGTATAGTTATTCTGATAGTACCAAAGGACTGCATTGTGTGCGCGGGCAATATTTGAAATAAGTCCAAATGCGTGACCGCTGTAGCTGTTCGGCGGATAGCCTGATGTGCTAAAGCCAGTTGCGGAGGAGTAATCGTTGCTGTACTCCGTGCTTACAATGTCAAGATATGCGCCGTCGCAAGCTCCAAACGTCATATGCGGGAAGTCGTTTGCGCAAACTGCAACGTAATCTCTGTCGCCGTACTTCTTTTCTGAAGCATCCTTTATAGCTTCGAAAACAGCGCTGTTATAAGCCGTATTTGACTTGGATTTGAATGCAAGATATGCAAGCCAAATAGGATCGTCTATCCAATCCTCTGCATTCCATGCGGGGTTGCTGTAAGAAATATCATCGGGGTTGCCGTCGGGGAATATTTCAACAGCCTTCTGCTTGAGATAATCAACGATCTCAAAGCTCGCTGTATCCGTTATGCCAAGCTCGGGACGCTCAGCGAGATATTCCTTGAACTTATATTCGCTCCAATCGCCGAAGCCCTTGTTAAGAGGACGATTGTTGATGTTGTCCCAGCCGTTCCAGTTGTCGATCCAGAAAAAGTCTACGCCTTTTTCTACCCAATAATTTACGGAGTTGATAGAGTATTCAAGCCAGAAAGGAGCAGCTGAGTCCTTACCGACAGCAAAGTCGTCAGTATAGTATTCTTTTCCGTTGCCGTCTACAAGCTTAAGTGCATACGTTGTATCGCCGCTGGAAAGACCAAGCTCGTCAAAACGGATAATGCTTCCGTTAAGGTTCTTCGCGCCGCATGCATCGTAGAACGTGGCAAGATGGGGCGTCAATCTGTCGCCGCCGTCAAGATAACCCTGTGCAGGAGTGCCGTCGGGATAAGTCGGTACGTTCATTTCGGGGTAATTTTTAAGTGTAAAAGGTTCAGCCCATTCTTCGTTGTTTACAAAGGAATGAACGCCGCACCATACGATATAGTTAGCATCGGCATTCTGAAGAGGTCCGTTTGAACCTGTCCAGCCCCAGACCCATGCCATAAGACGAGCCGAGCCCGTTCTTTCATCAATTTCAAAAGAGCCGTCTTCAAGCTGATGAAGTGCCATCATGAAGTTACGGGAGTCACCCTGAAGCTCGATCCACGCACCGCCCTTAAGTCCAATCTCGTGAAGCTGTTCAAGCTTGGGAACACCTGAAAGAGCGTCGATCTCTCTTGCGAAAGGTCCTCTGCCCTCGTCGTTACGGGAGCCCGTATGGTCAGCATCTGCATTTGTCGAAAGCAAATGCTCAACGGATCCGCCTGAAAATCTCGGATAGTTGTCCCACCAAGCAATAACGCCGTTACCGTCTTCAAAAATGTCAGCCGCAGATACCTTGTTATCCTTAGCGATAGCATCGTATGCGCTCTGATCGAAATTTGCCGCAGGTGCTTCCGTCGGAGTAGGTGCCTGCGTTTCCGTAGGTGTAGCCTGTTCGGACTCAGTCGGTGTCGCCTGCTCAGCCTGAGTAGGAGTAGCCGCTTGTGTCGGTGTCGCATCGTCGTTGCCGGCAGGCTGTTCGTTGCAGGATGCAAAAGCAAACACAGCAAGCAAAGCGCACAGCAATACCGCCAACACTTTCAATGTGTTTTTCATACATATACCTCTTTTCGTGTTTTCTTCAAAAATGAAGTTGATTTATTATATCATAATTGAAACAAAAAATCAACATAATAAAATTAAAAACTTCTTCATTTTTTCTTTCCTCCGTATTTTATTTTTATTCCAAATTAGAATTATTTATAATTATAATTCCATTTCGGAATTTTGTTAAGAGTTTTTTTGGCTATAATTTATGTGTGAAATGAAATAGAGGAGGAAAACTGTTTTTATGAAGCTCCGAAAGCAAGAATACGGCAGTTGTAACATGGTAGGAAAAAACATCGAGCGGATCCGTAAAGCCAAGGGAATTAAGCAAAAAGACTTTATCGCCAAAATACAGACTATGGGATGCGATATGAATCCGACAAGCTACTCCAAATTAGAAGGTCAAGTCAGAAGTGCGACTGACAGAGAAATATTTGTTATTTCAAAAATCCTCGGTGTCACAATGGAAGAATTATTTGTTGAAGAATAAGCAAAAGCGCTACTGTTTTACACAGTAGCGCTTTTCTCATATGCTTTTACAGCTTATTTACTCCGTCAAGGTTGCAGATGTTTCGTGTATCAAAAACCACCTTGCCCTTAAGCTTATCCATGTTTTCACGTATCTCATCGTGGCCGACCATAATAACGACCATATCGACGTCATTAAGGAACGCATCAAAATCATGATACTGACACTTTACAATATCATTTTTTACATACGGGTCATACACTTTAATTCCCGTTGCAAGATGCTTGCGCATACTTTCAAGAAGCTGCAACGTCGGGCTTTCACGGACATCATCAACGTTTTCTTTATAGGTAAGTCCGTAAAGTCCGACCTTTGAAACGTCCTCAATTCCGTTTTGCTCCATTATCTCGCCTATTCTCTCAAGGACAAATTCAGGCATAGAATCGTTTATCTTACGGGCGGCAAGAATAATATTTGCAAGGCCCGGATAGTCACCGACCAAAAACCACGGGTCAACTGAAATGCAATGTCCGCCGACACCGGGACCCGGTGTAAGTATATTTACTCTCGGATGCTTATTTGCAATGCGGATTATTTCATAAACATCCATATTATCAGAGCGGCATATCTTTGCAAGCTCGTTTGCGAAAGCGATGTTGATATCTCTGTACGTGTTTTCAACTACCTTTGTCATTTCTGCCGTGCGAATATCGGTGACAACTATTTCACCTTTACAAAATGACGAATAAAGCTGTTTTACCTTTTCCCCTGTTTCGCGGTCGTCTGCACCGATGGTGCGCGAGTTTTTCACAAGCTCCGCCAGCATATTTCCGGGTATAATACGCTCGGGTGCATGGACAAGGGAAACAGTTTTTCCGCTTGCTTTGACGACGGGACGGATAAATTTATCTATGGTGCCGGGTGAAACGGTAGACTCGACAACAACGACAGCACCGTTTTCGCACACGTTAAGCACGTCCTTCAGCGCCGCAACAACATAGCCTGTGTCAATTTTCTTGCTGTTTTTGTCATAAGGCGTAGGCACGGCAACGATATATACGTCAGCTTTGATATTCGACGCGGAAAAACGGATCTTTCCTTCCACAGCCTTTTGATAAAGCTCCTCAAGTCCGTCCTCCTCAAAAGTAACGCTTCCGCCCTGCAACTTTTCAACAAGGGAGGGATTTTTATCTGTGCCGACTACGCTTACGCCGTTTGCCGCCATGATAAGCGCCGTCGGCAAGCCGATATAGCCAAGTCCTACTACATTTACAACAGTTTTTTCGTTCATCTCAATTTATCCTTTATAAATTAATTTGCGTTGTATTTTTCCTTCAAACGCTTGTTTGCGTCAATTATCATCTGCAAAAGCTCGTCATCCAAGCCCTTGCGCAATGTAAACTGACCAACACCCTCATCCTGAGGACGGTCAGAGCCGTACTGCCACCAATATGAGAGCTGTACGCCTGCATCAACTATCTCATCGAGCTGACGCTGGAAGAAAGGCTTCGCTTTTTCAACATCGGAATTATCGGCAAAGTAATTCGGAGTGTCCGCCATAGGCATAATACCGATCTCACCGACCATAAGCGGTTTTCCGATTTCCTTTGCAAATTCCATATAATCCGCAAGCCCGAGGTTTACATTGTTGTACGTTTCGTCATCAATGACAACGGGACCGAGCGTATTGTTCGCATACCAATGAATATCAATTATATCACAGCCTCTGTCCTTATAAAGAAGCTCCAACGCTTTATACTGCTCACTCTTAAGGTCAAGCTGCCATTTATTGTTGACATAGAGATTCCACTGATGCTCACGCATACTGCTTCCGCCGCTGTTGATAAGACGAAGCGGATCGTTAAGACGGATTCGTGCGGCAACATCGTCAAAAAACTTTGCAATTTCCTCAAGCGTTGGCATTCTTTCGCCTTCATATACCTTTTCACCCGGAAGTATGTCAGCAGAAAGAGTTATCTCATTGGCAAACTCCCATGTCAAAACAGCCTTGCTGTTTCTGTAGCGCTGTATAACAGCGTCAAGATATTTGTACATTTCCTGACGTGCAACGCAGTTTTCATCAGCAATCAATTCGCGCATATGGTAATCGCCGTATGCCCAATGCCAACCGTTACGGTCACTTTCGATCCATTTTTCAACAAATCCCGTAAGTCCCATGCACCAAACGATCTTAATATCGTTTTCTTCGCACATTCTTACAACTTCATCAATCGCTTTGAAAAGCAAACTTTCTCCGTTTTTGGGATTATACCACGCCTTTTTAACGTCATACGGTCCCCACGGCGCCATGAAAACACGGATTGAACGGAAGCCCATTTCATTGAGCTCCTTTAAAGACTGCTCCTGCTTTTTGATCATGCTGTTGTAAGTTGCCATATCACCCACAAGAAGCGGATCGATAATTTGCCAAAGCAGATCAAATTTATTGAAGCTTATTTCAACAAAGGGCTTGCCTTCAAGCATAAATACGCCGTCTTTTATCGTAAGTACGTCATATTCGGTCAAAGTCATCGGTTCAAGCTTTCTCACGTCGCCCGCCTCCCCTGCATCAGTAGGAAGTGTATTTATAATAGGTGTGCTCGGTACAGGTATTGCCGTAGGCGTGGGATAATACTTATAAAGCACGCCGTAAAGTCTGAGCGCTGTAAGTATAGACTGCTCACGGGTATACGTGCGAAGGGGTGAGAAGTTCGGATTTTCACCTGTAGACGTACCCTTCATTATACCTTGAGCATAAACGTAGTTTACGTATTCCAAAGCCCAGTTGTAAATAGCGTCTTTGTCAGCAAACTGCGCGCCGCTTTCGCTTGTAATGCTTTCACCAACTACCTTTGCAGTAAGGGCAAGCATCTTCGCAGCCTCCTGGCGTGTTATATTTGCATCGGGATCAAAACTGCCGCTTGTTCGTCCGTTTACAATGCCAAGCTTTGCCGCCGCTAAAACGGTAGCACTGTCAGTATCGGGAAAAGATACGTTTTCAAGCTTTTCGGAATAAGCGTTTACAAAATCATCAATACTTTTAACGCTGATGACTTCAATAAGGTTTACGATAAGGTCGCAAAATTCCGAGCGAGTGATGTCTTGCTTATAGTTTCCGTTTACACTTTCGGGAACAAGACCGTATGCAAGAGCCTCTCTTATCTCAGAGCGCGCCCAATCGGACGGCTCGCCATCAAGCTTGGACGACGTTTCCATGGCAAAGCCCGTAATACAAAGGGAAATTACCATTATAATTGCAAGTAAAAATGATAAAACCTTTTTCATAGCTAAACCTCTCTATTCATTATTTAAATGGATTTTCCGTGGGATACATTAAGCCCTTGGGAAGATTTACGCTTATATCCTCAACGCCTAAAAGCTTGAGCAAATTGTAAAGCGTTTTTCCGCAATGGGCAAAGCCGACTGCGCCGTGATGAGGATAATGCTTTTCAATAAGAGCATATCTGTAAAATCTGCCCATTTCGTGAATTGCGAAAACGCCGATGCTTCCAAAGGAGTTGGACGGCATATCAATTGTTTCACCCTCGGCAATATAGCTTATAAGCTTGCTGTCAACGGTGGAATGAAGCCTGAACGCAGTTATATCAGATGCCGCTATATCACCTTCGATAGTGCCTCTTGTGATGTTCGGCTCGCTATCGGGCTCAAGCAAACGGTGCATAATACGCTGGAAATTGAGCTTCGGCTGTTTGAGTCTGCATGAAGGAGTATTTCCGCAATGGAAGCCCATGAAAAGATCCTTATTCGTATAACCCGTAAGATTGCCATCCTTTTCGCTTTCGTACATATCTCGCGGTACGCTGTTATTGATGTCAAGAAGCGTTGCAGGCGCTTTTGTGATGCAGGTCATTATGTACTCGCTGAGTGCGCCGTAAATATCCACCTCGCAGGATACGGGAATGCCCATTGAAGCAAGACGTGAATTTACATAGCACGGAACGAAATGGAACTGTGTCTGGAACGCAGGCCAGCATTTGCCCGCAATTGCAACGTATTTCTTCGCGCCCTTGTGAGCCTCTACCCAATCGAGCAAGGTAAGCTCATATTGGGCAAGCTTTGTCAAAACGCCGCTGTAATTAAGTCCTTCGCCAAGCTCCGCTTTCATCTCGTCGACCTTAGCGCCGATCCGCTCGTCATTTTCATGAGCGTTAAATGACTCAAAAAGGTCAAGCTCGCTGTTTTCCTCAACCTCGACGCCCAAATCAAAAAGAGGCTTTATTGGTGAATTGCAAGCGTAAAAATCAGCGGGACGAGGTCCAAACGTTATAATTTTAAGATTTTTAATTCCCGTATAAGCGTCAGCCACAGGCTTAAACCCACCGATCATTTCAGCAACCTCATCGGGTGTGCCGACGGGATACTCGGGAATGTACACCTTCACGCCGCGCAAGGAAAGGTTATACGATGCACTGAGCATTCCGCAGTAAGCATCGCCTCTGCCGCCGATAAGCTTATCAGCGCTGTCCTCAGCCGCCGCAACGAACATTACTGCACCGCCGCAAATAGATGAAAACTTTTGCGCAAGCATCGTTGTCGGTCCTTCCGGTCCGAAGTTTCCGAGATAAATAACGAGCGCATCTATCTTCTTTGCAATAAGCTCGTCAAGCACAGCCATAGCTTGCTTTTCATTTTCGATTACGGTCTCAATTTCCGTGACCTCTATCCCTGCTTTTTTGCATTCAAGGCAAACAGCCTGCCTTCTTGATCGTGACAGCTCCACAGGGAAGCAATCTCGGCTTACGGCAACAACTGCAATTTTTGAATTCGGTATGTTTGTGATCATAATATCAGCTCCTAAGTTTCTTTTAACTTAAGTATACAATTTAGATTTCATATTTGCAAGACATATTTTGTCACATTCAAGCCATATTTTGTGTAAATTTAAAGTTATCTTTTCTGTTCATCCAATGAAAGCTCGAAGCTGGGCGCGAAAAGCTCCATAAACTTGTCAACCTCCGAAAGCTTTAAAGCTTTTATAGCGTTCAACGTGGCATTCTCCGCTTCCTTAAATTCGCTGTTACCTGCTTTTCGTTCTTCAACACATTTAATATAAGCCGACAGCTTATCAGCCGCTTTTACAAGCTTCCAAAGCTCTTTATCATCTTCATTTTCGAGAAAATAGCTTTCATATTCAGGCAAAAGCTCTTCGGGAAGCATGGACAAAAGTTGCTTCGACGCTTCTGTTTCCACCTGCTTATAAGCGGTCATTATCGACGGATTAAGATACTTTACAGGTGTCGGAAGATCGCCCGTTAAAATTTCATTTGCATCGTGATACAGTGCAAGAGTTGCCGCACGGTCCGAATCGTAGCTTTTTCCGAAATATATATTCCCGATTTTTGCAATGGCATGGGCAAGTATCGCTGTTTCGCTGCTGTGCTGCTGAATATTCTCGGGGTAAGTATTGCGCATAAGTCCCCAGCGGTTTATATACTTCATACGCATTAAAATGCCGAAAAAGTGAAATTTCATTGCTTTTGACCATCCTTTTCAATGAGGATCTTCATTGCCTCTACCGCCGTTTTTATGGCAGGCTCCGTATCGTGAGCTTCCGGATTGTCAAGTCCCGCATCACGTCTTTCCTGATTCCATACGGCAAGCAAAACAGTCGCCGCCCGCGCTTTTAATATACCTGAAATGAGAAAAATAGTTGACGATTCCATTTCACTTGCGAGAGCACCGCCCTGAATATATGCGTTCCATTTATCCTTAAGCTGATTTGCAATGGGCATACGAGACGGGCTATGCTGACCGTAAAAGGAATCCTTGCAATGTACAACGCCCGTATGATACCTTAAATCAAGCTTTTGTGCCGCTTGCACCAAGGCAGTTACTGCATCGAAATCGGCAACTGCTGGAAATTCAATAGGCAAATACTCATTTCCCGTACCGTCCTGTCTTATGGAAGCCGTTGCAATTACGATATCGCCGCCCATAACGTCAAGATCCATACCGCCGCAAGTGCCAACACGTATAAAAGTGCGTGCTCCCGCCATGTAAAGCTCCTCAACGGCGATCGCTGCGGACGGACCGCCTATTCCCGTTGACGTAACGGAAACGGCTTTTCCGCAAAGTGAGCCCGTGTACGTTACATATTCACGCTTATGGGCAACTATCTTTGCATTATCAAGATATGATGCTATTTTTTCACATCTTCCCGGATCGCCCGTTAAAATTACATATTCGCCCACCTGACCGGGTAAAACGTCGATATGATACAGCTTTTCCATGCTTTCAAGCATAAAAACATCTCCTTATTTAGACTCTTCAGCGCATATGAAAAAGTTATACAGCGCTTCCATCTTCATAAATGCTTCGCCAAGCTTTTCGCCCAGCTTATCGGAAAATAAAAGCTCAAAATCCTTGCTGTCCGCTATGGCGCAAATGTTTTTTCTGTCGAGCCAATTCTTTATATTTTCAGGCTCGTTGGGATATTTGCTTTTTTTGTACCTTTGCCCTTCAAGGTAAAATTCATTCTGCGCCTGAAAGGCATTAAGAGCATTTAAAAATACGGGCGAGCGATCGGTTATCAGCTTGCGCATGCTTACCACAGCATCAGGCGTCGCCTCATAATATCCGCAGCCGTAAGAAAATCCGTCAGGTGTTACGACAACAAAAAATTCGGGATAATGCGGAAACGCCTTTTTATCGCGCTTAAAGGAAAGCCACATATGATCCCTGTAAAGAAGCTTGTCCCTTGAATATCGCGTGTCACGGTAAACTCTTGAAATAGTTTTATCGGTCTTCGGAACGGTTATTATCTGCGGATCGATTTCCGAAATAACGGGGGTAAGCTCCATCGCCAAGGATGCAAGGGGCTCGTATACATACTTTAAAAAGTCCTGTTTATTCTCGTGAAACCATTCTCTGCTGTTTCTGAAACGGTTTTCACATAAAAAATCGAAGGTTTTTTCTGAAAACATCGGCTACCTCTGAAAATGTTTTTTTAATTATACCACATATTGCGATAAAAATCCACTATAATTTTAAACTTGACAACAGTTTTTCCCTATGATATAATATGCGCAACCGATTTCGCTAATATAGAAGGGATGGTTCGTATGAATAATAAGTATATAGCCGCTTACCCCAGATTAAATCCAACCGATGACGCTCCGTGCGGTGCCCGTCTTTTTTCAGGACGTCAGGTAATTGACGAGGTCGTTATTGACGGACGTTACGTTTGCCGTTGGCGCAACTGCTCAGGGCAGGTATACCCCGATATGCATTACCCCAAAAATAAGATCTCCGCTGTTTACGGCGATGTAAAGTCTCAAGCCTTTACACTCATTATCGACAATAAAGAGGTTGACGATTGGACGCTTGAGGGCTTTTGCGAAAGCACGGATACTCTGGGACTTTTCTCCGACGGAAAGACTTACGAGCTTTCTCTTTTAAGCGAAAAGCATTCTCTTCGCGCCCGTGTTATAACACGTCTTGACGGCGGCGAGCTTATGGCGCGTAAGCTCCGCATAGAAAATCTTTCAGATGATTTCGTTGCCTTTGATGCAGTTTATCCCCTTTCAGGTGCTGTTTTCACCCACTATACAGATTTTTGGTATAGAAAAGACGAGGCGTTAACAGATACGTCAGTGCCGTATTCCGTTGCGTATTGCCACGATACACGTTGGGGGCATGAAGGTGATTTTTACTTTGATAAGGTAAAGGAAAAAGTCAGCTTTTCAAGTATTCGCGGTAAATCAGGCTGGAACAGACCGAGCTTTTGGCTTCGCAACGCTTTTTCCGGAGAAACCTTCGTTTGCGAATTTGCTTACAGCGGAAATTGGAGCGCAAATGTAGATTATACGCAAACACCCTTCGGTACGCTGGATTACGAGGCGCATCCCTTCGGTATGTATAATCAGACTATCCATGCACTCTCCGCTTGCATCGGTATTACTGCGCCCAAGGGAGAGGCTGTTCGTGTTTTAGCGCCGAAGGAAAGCGTTGATACTCCCGTTGTTGTTTTCGGCACGTTCCGCAGCTCCGACGACGAGATAACCCATGCTTTACATAGCTTTGTCAGACACAGCGTTCTTCCTCCGCTTCCCGAAAATTATCCTATTTGTGAAATCGAAGGCAACCACCGCGGTTACCTTTGCGACAGAGAAACCCACGACGGAATAATGACAGATATTGACGCTATTGCAGAAACGGGCTGTGAGCTTTACATTTTCGATGCAGGCTGGTACGGCGGAGAAAACGCAAAAAACCGCTGTTGGCCCGCCTATACGGGCGATTGGACACCTGCCCCGTGGCTTGAGCACGGTCTTAAGCCCATCGCCGCAAAATGCCATGAAAAAGGTATGCGTTTTGGTCTTTGGAGCGAAATTGAAGCTGTCGGCTGGGAGTCACAGCTTATTAAGGAGCACTCAGATTGGCAAATAATGCGTCACGGAAACGTTTGCGCAGGTACTCTTGATCTTTCCCGTGACGATGTAGAAAAATGGATGACGGATGAAATACTGCGCATGATCGATGAATACGACGTTGATCTTTGGCGCATCGACCACAACAAGGACATCGGTCTCGGCGGAACGAGAAGCGTCGGCGGTTTTACGGAAAACACTCTTTGGCGCTATTACGACGGCTTTTACCGTGTTTTCCGAAGCGTCAGAGCCGCTCGTCCGAATATAGCTTTGCAAAACTGTGCAGGAGGAGGCGGACGGCTTGATTTAGGCGTAATGAACGTATTTCACAACACGGAGCTTTCCGATTGGCATCGTGCACCGCGCGGTCTTCGCATCCTGTCCAACATGACAATGCTTTTGCCGCCTGAAATACTTTTGCGCGGTTTTTCAACAGAATCCGGTGATCTTCCCATGGACGTTGATCTTGAATCGCAGATACGCGCCGTCATGCTCTCCCGTCCCACGTTCAGAGGCGCCGCACCTACAGTCAGCGAATTTTCACCCTATCTCAAATCCATTTACGATAAATACAGCGACTTTTACAAAAGCTTTATGCGTCCCCTTTTTGCCGATTGCAAGGTTTATCATCATACACCGTTTTTACACGTTAACGAAGCTTGTCCGTGGATAGTTACCGAGTATGTTTCCGCAGACAAAAACAGCGCCGTTGCCGCCGTATTTGCCGTTTCCGACGATGCTTTAAAGGATTCTCTCACCTATCATCTGCGCCTTCGCGGCCTTGACAGGAGCAAGGCATACGAGGTCACTTATATGTCTGACGACAAAGCGGTAAGCGTTTCGGGACATTCATTGATGAACGACGGCTTACATATAAAAGTCAGCCACCATATGTCCTCGGAAATGCTTAAAATTAAAGCTATATGATCTTCAGCAGAGCTGTGCAAAAAACGCATGGCTCTGCAACTTTTTGTTGCATTTTAAAGCAACTAAAATTATCTTGCAATTTATGTTTTTTTACGATATAATGTTGTAGAATAAAGCATAAGGAGAGGCAAAAATGAATAAATATATCGATCACACAAACCTTAAGCCCTTTGCGCAGGCGCAGGATATCGAAAAGCTTTGCAAAGAAGCTGTTAAATATAATTTTGCATCCGTTTGTATAAATCCCTACAACATTCCCTTGGCAAAAAAGCTTCTTAAAGGAAGCGACGTTAAGGTCTGCACCGTTATCGGCTTCCCTCTCGGCGCAAATACGACGGCAGTAAAGGTCGCCGAAACGGAAAACGCATACGAGCTTGGTTGTGACGAATTTGATATGGTTATAAACGTAGGCGCTTTAAAGGATAACATGGACGATTACGTGAAAAATGAAATATCCGCCGTTGTCAAAGCCGCAAAAGGTAAGACTGTCAAGGTGATAATTGAAACGGGACTTTTAACCGACGAGGAAAAGGTTCGCGCCGTAAAGCTTTCCTGTGAAGCAGGTGCGCATTTCGTCAAGACCTGCACGGGCTTTTCCGCAGGAGTTGCCACCTGCGAGGACGTTTCATTAATGAAGAAAAACGTCACGGGCAACGTAAAGGTCAAAGCCTCCGCAGGGATCAAAACCAAAGAATCTGCATTGGCACTTATCGAAGCAGGTGCAGACCGCCTCGGCACATCTGCAGGTGCCGCTATTATGGAGTAAAAGAGGTATTTTGTCATGGCAAAAATAGTTATCGTAGGAAGCTTAATGGTCGATCTTACAGCGTATACTCCCCACTTTCCCGTTGAGGGTGAAACAGTTTTGGGAAGCAATTTGCGCATTGGCCCCGGCGGTAAGGGCAACAATCAGGCAACTGCCGCCGCACGTGCAGGCGGTAACGTAAAGATGATCGCGCGCATGGGCAAGGACGTTTTGGGCAACGTAATAACCGAGCATTACAAAAATGAGGGACTTTCAACTGAATACATCACCGTCAGCGACAGCACCGATACGGGCTGCGCACTTATCGAAGTTGACGAGCAATCTGGACAAAACCGCATCATCGTTATGAAAAACGCCAACAATGAGATCACAAAGGCACACGTTCATGGGGCGGAAAGCGAATTTGCCGACTGTGATATATTCCTCACTCAGCTTGAAACGAGCATTGAGTCCGTTTCCGCAGGCATACATCTTGCTAAAAAATACGGTAAGACCGTTATCCTCAATCCGGCGCCATTTCAGGATATTCCCGATGATCTTTTCAGCCACATCGACTATATAACGCCTAACGAGACTGAAGCTGAATTTTTCACGGGTATTCCCGTAAAAACTCAAGCAGACGCTCAAAAAGCGGCAGACGCTTTGATCAAAAAAGGTGTAAAAAACGTGGTTATCACTCTCGGAAAGCTCGGCGCTTTCTATACAAACGGCACCACTTCCCTGCTCGTTGCACCGCCCACGGTGAAAGCCGTTGATACAACAGGCGCAGGCGACGCTTTCAACGGCGGTCTTGCCGTTGCGTTAGCGGAAGGCGCAGATATTGAAAGCGCTTTGAAATTTGCCAATGCTACAGCCGCAATTTCCGTTACGAACAAGGGTGCAGCTACGGCGGCACCGAAACGCAAAGAAACGGAAATGCTTGTCACGGAGTTTTATAAGTAATTTCCTTTTGAAAGGACATATATCATGAATATGTATATGAAATTCGGTCAGACGGAGCTTCCTTTGCGGATAGATGACGATCGCGATTTCACGGTTTTTGCTCCGCAAAACATTATGGCCGCAAAGCTTTCGAATTTAAACACGTCGCGCTTGATCATAAGATCCATATCAAAAAGCTCCCTTTCTTCATATAACCTCAAAAATAAAAAAATCGTTCTCATTGTAAACGGTCTTGACTCCAATTTTTTTATTCGAAATATTTTTGATACAGCCTTTAAAATGCTGACGGAAGCGGGAGCTTCTTTTGCAGATATAACAGTTGTCTTTTCAAAACAGCTTTGTCAAACCTGCGATAGATCGGAACTGCTTTTCTTACTCGGCAGCTACATAGAAGAAGGCGTTATCTGTACTGATATATGTGATGACGATTTCGTTTATATGGGCACAACCGATGCAGGCACTCCCGTTGAGGTTTTCTCTCCAATTGCAAATGCCGATTTTCGAATCTGCATTGACCGCATCACATACGACAATATCTGCGGTTATACAGGCGGCTTGCAAACGCTTATCTCCTCAGCTGTTACAGAAAAAAGCAAGCTTACTTGTTACGGTAACACGAATATCGCCCCGCCCTTCAACTACGATAAAATTACAAAAGATATTGAATGCGTCGCAAAGCTTTGCCCGATAGATTTCGCAATAAATATCGTTGCAAATCACAACAATGAGATAATTAACTGCTTCAGCGCAGAACCGCTCACCGTGCAAAAGCAAGGCTTTGGATATTTTGACAGTATATATAAGTTTAAAGCAGATAAACAATTCGACATCGTCGTTGTTTCTGCAGGCGGTTTTCCCTATGATTCCAGCTTTTCAGCCTCGTACGGCGCACTTACGAACGTTTTAGATGCCGTTAAAAAAGGCGGTATTATCGTATTTGTTTCCGAATCACCCGGCTTTGGAGATAAGGAAACACAGCTAACTCTTTTAGGACATTCCAGCGCTGATGATCTCGCCGCTCTCGCCGCAAAGAATTTTTCTCTTGCAAACCATATCGGCGCATCTATCGGCACGGTTTTGCAAAAATCAGCCGTATTCAATGTAAGTCTTATTCCCCATTCGATGAGCACTCAGATCTTCTTCGATCCTTTCCGCTCTCTTCATGAAGCGGTAAACGCCGCTTTAGCTATTAACAACGGAAAAGGAAATTATAATATGTCCATCGCCGTCGTTCCTTACGGCAATTGTACACGAATTGCCTTATAACTATTATAATGTGCCTTCATACTATTTTGCTCACAAATCAACGAACAGAGCCTTACCAAGTAAGACTCTGTTTTTTTGTTGGTTAAATTTACATACGTAAAACACCTTGACAATTGGTTACAAAAGTGTTACAATTCCTGTGCGATCGGCAGACAGCCTTTTGCAGAAATTCAGCCATTCGCATGGAATTTTTCATGCGAGAAAGGAGAAAAAAATGAAAAACCTCAAAAGAACATTTACGCTTATCATCGCTTTTGCATTATCCTTCACGATGCTTGCGTCTGCACAGTGCAAAACGATCGTTTTTTCTAATATTGGCGAATGCGGTCTTTCCGATATTTGCTCCAAGATCCCAACGCAGTCTCTTCCGCAGTATATTGCCCGGCTGTGCAACGTAAAAAGCATTAAAATTCAGTCATTGCCGTCTATTATCACGCCAAACAGCAACACGCAGACAGTTTCCACCGCAACACCTGTTCCTACGGCAGCACCGACTGCCGCACCGACAACAGCGCCAACTGCAGCACCGACTGTGATACCTTCAAGCGGTAACGCTTCATACGTACAGCAGGTCATAGAGCTTGTCAATGCCGAACGCGAAAAGTACGGTCTTGCGCCTTTGACGGAAAACGCTACTGTATCAGATGCCGCTCAGACACGTGCAAAAGAAACAGTTCGATCCTTTTCACATACAAGGCCAAACGGAGAAAGCTGTTTTACCGTTTTAAAGGAATACGGCGTTTCTTACCGCACGTGCGGTGAAAACATAGCTATGGGACAAAAAACTCCCGAGCAGGTCGTAAACGCATGGATGAATTCGGAAGGACACAGAAAAAATATACTGAATTCAAGCTTTAAACAGATAGGTGTAGGCTGTTACATCGCAAACGGCACTTATTACTGGTCACAGCTGTTTATCGGATAAGCTCTGCGAGGATTTCTTTCCTCATAAAACGAACCGCTTGCAGTTCAAACAGCTGCAAGCGGTTTTTTAATCAGTAATTTTCATTTTTTCGCACGTTGCGAAGCTCGCGGCGCTTCATTCCCGCCGTCCATTCAGCCTTTTCCTCATCCGTATCGCAAACGAGTCTTGGAACTTCAGTCGGCTTTTCATTTTCATCAAGAGCAACCATTACGAGATACGCGCGATTTACAAGCTTTCGCTCGCCTGTCAAAGACTCCACGTGTGTATCAACGCGAACCTCCATGGAGGTCTTACCCACAAACGTGACCTGCCCTGTAAGAACGACAGTATCGTTTACATATGCGCCTTCGAGGAACTGCAGATTGTCAACGCTGACAGTTGTAACGTTTCTGTTGCAATGTCTTCTTGCCGACACAGCCGCAACAACGTCGATCCATTCCATAAGCTTTCCGCCGAAAAGCCGTCCCGTTCCGTTGATATGCTCAGGCATCAAAATCTGTATCTGTGTTGTTTTCGACTCATAAACGTGACGTGCGTCCATTTTGCCAGTACCTCATTTAAAATATAATATCAAGCCGACAGCTGCGGCATACTCCACGACCGTTATCAGCGGTATACCGACGGCAAAATACCAATGCTTCGTTTTGTGTCGGAAGGTATACATTCCAAGCATACTTCCAATTCCGCCGAAAAGCGCAGTCACAATAAAAAACATCTTTTCGGGAATACGCCATTTTTTCGTCTTCGCCTTGTGCTTATCAATACCCATCAGCGCAAAGCCAATGAGATTTATTACAAGCAAACAGATCACGGCAATATCAATGTTGGAAACAAGAAGCTTCGCTGTTTCAGCCGGGCTCATTTTTTATTTCCGCCGTTCATATAGATTATTTCACCCTTAAGCAAAGCCTTGTCCGCATTTATTGCCGCCAAAGTCGATGCACAAACAGCATCCACATGAGGCTTATTCGGCAGATCCTTCTCAATAGCTTCAACAAGAGATGAAAACTGTACCCACATGGGTTTATATTGAGAAACAAGGTTTATCTGATTGTAGGAATGCGTCTTGGCGTCAAAATACTCGATAAGATCGCCTTCCTCACGATGCTCATATCTGTTAGTGGAATAAACGATGCGCAATCTGCCCTTAGGACCGATAAACTCCTTGACGTTATCAGCAGATATGGACTGTCCCCAGCCTGCCTCGTAATATCCGACGGAGCCGTCCGACAATGTAACGGTGACAAGACCGTAATTGTATTCATCGACGTCAAGATCGTCATCCACAGCGGCTTTGATACCGTGAACTGACGTGATGTCAGCACCTGTAAACCATTGCATTATGTCGAAATAGTGAACACCGCAGTCGACGATAGGCGAACAATCCTTCAAAAGGCGCTTATATCTTTCCCAATTCATTGCATGGTGGTTCTGCACCATACGCATAACGATGGGCTTGCCGATCAGTCCGTTTTCAATGCAATTTTGTACATATTTATAAGTTTCGTTATGTCTTAAAATATATCCTACGCGAACCTTGCAATTACTGCTTAAAACGAGGTCGGCAAATTCTTTTACACCCTGCTCCGTTGCAACAACAGGCTTTTCGCAAAGAACGTGCTTTCCGTTTTCAAGGCACGCGCGCATTATCCGCATATGAGTGTCAATATACGTGGCGATTATCACGATGTCAACATCGTCTCTCTTCAAATAATCTCGCCAATCGACAGACCAGCTTTCCGCGTTAAACTTTCGCGCGCAGACCTGAGCCGTTTCTTCATTTATATCAACAACGCCCACGATATTTACATTTTCACGGTAATATATATCGCTCAGATGCTCTTGACCGATTTTTCCGCATCCGACAACTACTACACCGTATTTTTTCATTTCCTAACACCTCTTGAAATGTGCTTTTGAAATTTTAACAGAAAAGCCGTAACAAGTCAAGCACAATTTACATCAAAAGCAAAAATGGACAACTTAGGACAAATAAAAACAATTTTTTAACAAGGATTTTTAAAGAAACGCTTATTTTTGCAAGAGTAAGCTATAAAAAACCTCTTTTGCGTTCTGTGCTTTTATACTTCCCGTTTCGCTGTAATCAGCGTTTCTCATAAGAAGCACCATATCCTCGGAAAAACGCTTTGTTCCGTTAAGCTCGGTATAGAAAACAGTATCGGTTATTGGAATACACGAGCGAAGATCGTTTTCGTCACCCGTTACCTTGCCAATTGTGCAAAATACATCGGCTTCGACATCGTTAAGATACTTATCAGCCACAGATTTTGCCATAACAAATATGAACGTCTCCCCCGTAGTTATTTCTGCAATCATTTTTGATTGCATCGTCGATGCAAGGGTGTAATTCTCCTTTGCAAGATGCGTTGAAAGATCAACTACGGTTAAATTGACCTTGACGTTACCGTTTTCATTATAATCCTTGCAGTATTGTTCGAGGATCTTTTCCATATCGGATTCTTCCGCATCAGTAAAAGTACCGATAGTATGTTCGGTATACGTTTTACCCGTTTCGGGATCCGTCAGGGATATCTCATATCCGTCGGTAGCAATAACTATGTTGAAATCAGCTCTTTCCGTTTCAACACAGCTTCTCACTCCGAAGATAAAAAGAATCAGTCCTATAACAATTACAACGAGAATTTTCCAATAATAGTAGAAAAAATTCGATACCTTTTCTTTGATTTTTTCTAAATCCTTTATTCCGTTATTATTCATACATATCAACTCGGCGCTGATGTCTTCCGCCTTCAAAATCGTTTGCAAGGAACGTATCAACTATTTCCAAAGCAAGTCCTGTGCCAGTTACTCGCTCACCGATGCAAAGCACGTTTGCATCATTGTGCTTTCTTGTGAATTTCGCGCTGAACGTATCGCCGCATACTGCCGCTCTGATGCCCTTGTGCTTGTTTGCAACTATGGACATGCCGATGCCTGTTCCGCAAACGAGAATGCCAAGGTCGCATTCGCCTGAAAGTACCTTTCCGCAAACCTCTTTTGCGTATACGGGGTAATCGCAAGATTCAAGTGTATACGTTCCGCAATCCACACAAGGAACACCGTTTTTCTCAAGGTGCTCTAAAATTGCCTTCTTAAGCTGAAATGCTGCGTGATCTGATCCTACTGCTATCATTGTTGTATCTTTCCTTTCTTTTCTTCCTGCTCCCGCTGTGCTTGCGGTAAACGCAGATATATCGGTGACAGCGCGCTCGCCGCCACGGTTTTACCTTTTTCATAATCTTCAGCCGCCGCCAATGCAACGCCTACAGCCCGCTGATACCTCATTCTATCCGCAAGCAACGTCACAGTCGGCATAGCCTGCTTTACAAGATGTGCTCCGTCGCCGACGGCAATTATTCTGCCGCTTTGCATTTGCGGCATTATGCAAAGCTCCGTAAGCTTTATCGCCATATCTTCGCAAATGCGCTTTACCTTGCCGTCCCTACATTCAAACAGCGCCGTATACACCTGTCCGCATCGGGCGTCCATGGCACAGCAAACGGTGCATCCGTCCATAAGCTCGTTGTCCATTGCCGCAGAAAGCGCCGTTGCATACAAGGTCGACACGCCTATACACGGCTTATCGGCGGCATACGCCATGCCTTTAACAGTTGCAACACCTATACGAAGTCCTGTAAAAGAGCCTGGACCCGCAGATATTGCAAAAGCATCTATATCGCTTAAATCAACGGACAGCGTTTTCAAAAGCCCTTCTGCCATAGGTAAAAGCGTTTGGCTATGAGTCTGTCTGTTGTTCACATAGCTTTCTCCAAGCAGCTTGCCATCTTCCAAAATGCATACGGAAGCCGCAATTGCGGAGGAATCAAATGCCATTATTTTCATACAGTTCCTCCATTATTTAAATCTATTTCGTCTGAGTGAACGCAAAATTTCATCCTCTTTCGTCGTCGGAACGGATTGAGGATGTCTGTTCATACGTTCCATTTCCCTTTGCCTGCGAAGCTTTTCACGGCGCAAGCGTTCACGTTTACGCTTTTTCTCCAGATTTATCTCTCTTATTATGAGCATAACGATAAAGCACAGGAGGATAAATACGACGATGCTTATTCCGATCCACTTAAAAACAAGTCCTGCCGTTAAAGGAACAGGCTCCGGCGTCGGCACGGGCGACGGTGTCGCAGAGGGTGCAAGCGTCGGCGCAGGTGTAAATGATGCCGAAAGCGTCAGCGTTGCAATTTCCGCATACATCGGAAGCTTTTCCGCATTTTCCGTTTTTACACTAAACGATATCGTTGCAGTTGAGCTTTCCTCTATCGTGTCGGGAAAGCCCTCCGCTACGGTAACATCATCTTCTGTCAGGCTGTTATGAATAAGATATGTAAAATCATTTTCTGCCGCAAGGTACAGCGTACCCGACGCACTTTCAGCAGAGCGCGACGGAAGCTGTGCCGCAGGAATCGTCACTTTTGTAAATTCATTAAAGCCGTACTCCAAAAGTCTTTTCGTATCGCCGTATTTATCAACGGAGTTCTGACTTCTCATTATCACGCAGATAAGTCTGCGTCCGTCCTTTTCGCCGAGAGTTACAACTGTATTGAGCGACTTGGTCGTCCAGCCAAGCTTACCGCCGACTGCATATTCATAAAAATACTTTGCCGTAGAGGTCGTAAGCATATTATGTTGAGAATTCCACGTGCGCGTTTCAGGCTGCTTATTCGTAGCAGGCATGGTGTGGCGCTTTGCGGTAAAATAGTTCAAAAAGCCCTCTGTGCCGATTGCCGCCCGCGTTATAAGCGCCATATCGTAAGCCGTGGTCATATGTCCGTCATCCGACAGTCCATGAGCGTTGACGAAGGTCGTATTTTTTGCACCGAGCTCTCTCGCTCTCGTATTCATCATTTCAACAAAGGAAACGATGCTCCCTGCAATATGCTCCGCAATAACGTTTGCGGCATCGTTTGCCGAAGGAAGCATCAACGCATAAAGCGCCTCATCAAGGGGAAGCTTTTCCCCTCCTGTAAGTGCGATATGTGATGTGCCCACAGGCAAGCTCAAAACAGCATAGTCACTGCACGTAACCTCTTCAGTTACCTCAGCGTTTTCCAACGCCAAAAGAGCCGTCATTATTTTCGTTATGCTTGCGGGGTAATATCTCTCGTGCATATTTTTTTGATAAAGTATCTGCCCCGTTTCCGCATCCATGAGAACAGCCGCTTGCGAAGCTATCTCAACTCCGCTCTCCGCACCCACGGAAAAAGAAAATAACGAGGCAAAAATCATCAGCGCCGTAATATATATCAGTAAATTCAGACGTTTCAATATAAACATTCCCTATAAAAGATTATCGTTTTTTATTATACAACTTTTCAGCGGAAATTACAAGAGCAAAATGTATTTTTTCGCACTAATTTATTAAAGTTATAAAAGCGCTTGAAAAATTCATTGTTTGTGGTATAATAATATATAACGATAGTGAAAGGAACACAAAGCTATGAATATTATTGTAGTTGGCGGCGGCAAATTGGGAAGCACCATAACTGAATACTTATCCGCCGAAGGTCACGACGTTGTCGTTATCGACACTAACGCCAATGTGGTTGAAGAGCTTGTAAATACTTTTGACGTAATAGGCGTCGTAGGAAACGGTGCATCCTATCCCGTGCTTACGGAAGCAGGCGCAGACAAGGCATATCTGATAATTACCGCAACGCCATCTGACGAGCTTAATATACTTTGCTGTATGCTTGCAAAGCGCATGGGTACCCGTCACGCCATAGCACGCGTGCGCGATCCCGAATATTCGCAGCAGCTTGATTTCATGCGCAGTGAATTTGGCTTAAGCATGATGGTAAATCCCGAATATGAAGCGGCTAACGAAATTTCCCGTATGCTCCGCTTCCCTTCCGCAATGAAAATAGAGTCTTTTTCAAAAGGCCGCGCTGAGCTTGCTGAAATAATGATAGGCAAAGAAAATCCGCTGGCAGGTATGCCCCTTCACAGCCTTGCCCAGCATTTTAAAGCCAAGGTGCTTATCTGCGCAGTTGAACGTGACGAGCAGTTGTTTATCCCTACAGGTAACTTTGTTTTACAGGAAGGCGATAAAATACATATTATTTCTTCCCGCTCCGAAATATCCAGCTTTTTAAAACAGCTTGGAATTTATAAACAGCGCGTAAAAAGCGTTATCATTATCGGAGGCGGCAAAATTGCATATTATCTTGCAAAGCATCTTTCTGATATCGGTATGTCAATTAAAATAGTTGAAATCGACGAAAAGCGCTGTGAGGAGCTTTCCGAGGAAATTCCCAAAGCGACTATTATTTGCGGCGACGGAAGCGATCAGAATCTTCTCACCGAGATCGGGATTGACTCCACAGACGCCTGTGTCGCTCTTACGGGAATCGACGAGGAGAATATCATCCTGTCCATTTACGCCGTTTACAGATGCGTCGATAAGGTCATTACGAAGATCAACCGTTCTTCATTCGTTAAGATATTCAACGCCATCAACGGCGAAAGCGTTGTATCCCCCAAGGAGATAACGGCTAACCGTATTATAAGATACGTTCGTGCAAAGCAAAATTCAACCGGTAGCAACGTTCAAACGCTTTACAAGATCGTCAACAATCAAGCTGAAGCTGTTGAATTCATTGCCACGGAAGATCTTTCATTCCTTGGAAAGCCAATTAAAACTCTTAATTTCAAAAAGGACCTTCTCATCGCCTGCATCACGCGCGGCTCGAAGGTCATAATTCCTCGCGGTGACGATTACATTGAAGCTGGCGACAGCGTTATCATCGTAACCTCCAATCAGTATCTTGACGATCTGGAAAACATCTTGCAGTAGCTTAAAGGAGGTTCGCTTGTGAATTACAGAATGGTTTTTTACACCGTAGGCAGAATGCTCAAGGTCGAAGCCGCTCTTTTAGTTTTACCGCTCATCACGGCATTTATATACGGTGACTCAACGATTTTTTCCTTTTTGCTTACAATAGCTATAATCGTAGCTTTCAGCATGACACTCACATACAAAAAGCCCGAAAACAAAAACCTTTTCTCAAAGGAAGGTCTTGTTATCGTTGCGCTTGCATGGCTTCTCATGTCTGTTTTCGGAGCTCTTCCCTTTTATATAAGCGGAAGCATTCCGTCCTTTGTCGATGCACTTTTTGAAACGGTTTCAGGCTTTACAACGACAGGCGCTACTGTTTTATCGTCGCCTGAAAGCATGGCGAAGAGCATTCTTTTCTGGCGAAGCTTTACCCATTGGATAGGCGGTATGGGCGTTCTCGTTTTCGTGCTCGCCATCTTTCCGCAATCAGATACGCATTCCATGTATCTTATGCGTGCGGAAGTGCCCGGTCCCAAGGTCGGTAAGCTCGTTTCAAAAATCAAGCTTACCGCAAGGATTTTGTATCTCATTTATATCTGCCTTACAATTATCGAGACGATCTTCCTGCTTTGCGGCGGAATGTCATTTTACGATGCGCTTTTACACTCATTTTCAACGGCAGGTACAGGCGGATTTTCTACTCGCGACGCGGGAATCGCCGCTTTCGACAGCGTATATATCAAGGTCGTTATAAGCATATTTATGATGCTCTTCGGTATAAATTTCAATATTTTTTATTACATCATTATTGGAAAATTCCTTCAGGCCGTCAAAGACCGTGAGCTTTTGGTTTATTTCGGAATTATTACAGCTTCCACCTTGATTATTGCGCTCAATATCACACCGCTTTATAGCAGCTTTTCTTCCGCCGCCCTTGATTCCTATTTTCAGGTTACGTCCATCGTTACTACAACGGGCTTCGGCGGTGTATGCTACGATGTGTGGCCCGCATTTTCTCAAGCAATTTTAATACTTTTGATGTTTTGCGGAAGCTGTGCAGGCTCTACCTGCGGCGGTATAAAAATAGTTCGCGTTATTATAATCGTGAAAGCCGCTATGCGTGAGCTCAAGCGCATGGTTACACCGCGCTCCGTTTCCGCAGTAAAGCTTAACGATAAGCCCGTTGAAAAGGAAGTTGTCAACGGTGTCGGCACGTTCATGCTCGTATATATCTGCGTTTTCGCAGCGTCGTTCCTCGCCGTTTGCGCCTTTGGTGCAGATATAACCACATCCTTCGGCGCCGTCACATCTTGCATGAACAACGTAGGCCCCGCTTTAGGTGATATCGGCTCGTCAGGTCTTTATAACACGCAAGCACTCGGCACAAAGATAGTTCTCATATTTGATATGCTTGCAGGCAGACTTGAGCTTTTCCCCATGTTAGTTTTGTTCAGCCCATCCACTTGGTTTAAGAAATAGGAGGAGCTTTTCGTGAAAAAAGCTTTAGCTACAGCTTTGATCTGCGTTTTTTGTCTATGCTCCTGCGGTGCTCCATCATCGCAGGATACTGTACTGCGCAAATTTCCTTATCCTTATAAAGCGATGTTTACGATCCAATCACATATCGACGGCTCAACGGTAGAAGAGTTTGAGGCTATCCACACCTTTTTAAATGAGTACACCTCCACTCCCTACGGATACGGGCTCGGTCTTGACATTGCCGATTCCCTTTGGCTTTACAATGCAAACGACGGCACAAGCTACGCTAAAAACGACGATATCAGCGATTATATGACATGGTTTCACGGCACAAGCACCGATGAAAAGGACAAGGCAAAAATAGTTGAATTTTATAAAAAAGGCTGGATAGACAGTCTTCACAGCTTCGGAGATTTTTCACGCAAGGATACGTCCGACGTTGTTTTCACCCGTGAGCTCGCCTTGCAGGCGTGGGATGCACTGAAAAGTGAAAGCATGGATATTGACGTTTGGATAAATCACGGTAACGCCGCAAATACAGATAACTTCGGCGGTCACACTCCTTTCGGCACTTTTGCTTATCAGGCAGGCGACGATCCGAAGTCCGATTATTACCATACCGATCTATCCGTTGAAAACGGTATACGCTTCGTTTGGAACTCCCATAACAGCGACGTTTGGGGTACGGACGATCCTCTTTTCCCTCTGACCTTGCGCGACGGCTCGAAAATTTGGGGCTTTAATGCATATACAGGCAATAAAACAGGGCTTTTCGGCTTTGATTATACGTGGACACCTCTTCGCATTTGTGAGGTGCTGACGAAAGAAAACCTTGATACACTCGTTGAAAATAGCCAATATGCTGTTTTTGCCACTCATTTCGGAAGCGGAGATCTTTGGGAGGTACTGAACGAAAAAAATCTCGATGCGTTCAGGCTTTTGCAAAGCTACCGAGACCGCGGCGATATAATGGTCGTTCGTTCCTCTCGCCTTTTGCGCTATGCCGCCGTGCACGGCAATCTTGTTTATGAAACAAATGAAACTGACACTTCTTTTGCCATTAACATCGTCAAGGTCGCCGATATTTCGGGAGATTACATTCCTCGCACAGACCAGCTTCGCGGTATAACCTTTTATATTCCCGAAAACAAACAGCTCGCTTTGACTATTGACGGAAAAGATGTCCCCTCTGAAACATACCGTATAAACCCCGCCGATGAAACAGGCAAGATCAGCGTAAGCTTTAATTGGTATTGGGACGGAGAATAACTGAAAGGAAAAACATATGTTGATTGCATTTTTAGCAGTTTTTGCGCTGATCGCGCTGGAGCTTGCTCTGAAGCTGTTTTCAAATAAATACATCGTCATATTGGCATTATGCGCTTTCAGTCACGTATGCCTTATTTCTGTTTGCCTGCCGTCAACATTATCTGGTGCTTTCATTGTTCTTTCCGCATATTCCCTAATAAAAATACTGTTTATCGCACCGCGCAAAACGGAAACAAATGACATACGCCTTCGCATCATGTACGGTGGACGTACGCTTGTTCTCGCTTCCGCCACAGCTCTTGTCATTAACATACCTATATGCGTTTTGCTTGCCGTTTTTGCCTACCCCATCGCACCTGCCGCTGTGATAGCAGATATTATTCTGTCTGCCGTTTTCATATCGCTCTCTGCCGTTACAGGCGCTGTAAGAATATTTTGTACCAGCCGCAGACTCGGTATCACAAAACGTATAATTCTCCTGCTGATTGCATGGATTCCCGTTATAAATCTTATTTTCGCCGCATATTGCTGTAAATTCGTAAGATCCGAATACTTTTATGAGATAGATAAAGCAGCATTGCAAAGCATTCGTGCAAGCTCTGAAATATGCAAAACAAAATATCCCACCGTTATGCTTCACGGAATCGGTTTTCGCGATTACCGATATATGAATTATTGGGGACGCATTCCACATCTGCTCAAGGTGAATGGTGCTACTGTTTTTTACGGAAATCACGACGCCTTTGCTACCATTGAAAACAGCGCAGAGCAGATACGGGAGCAGATATTGTCCGTATGCGAGCAGACAGGCTGTGATAAAGTTAATATTATTGCCCATTCCAAGGGCGGACTTGACGCTCGTTATATGATAACACATCTCAATATGGCTGAGCACGTTGCATCGCTAACCACAATGGCAACGCCTCATCGCGGCTCGGAGCTTATCGGCGTTTTAAACAAGCTTCCGCCGTCTGTTTTTAGTTTTATCGTCAACCTTTTAAACAAAGTGTTCCGCTCCTTCGGCGATAAAAAACCCGACGCCGCCGCAGCTCTCCATCAGCTTTCTGCAAGCTTTTGCGAAAAATTCAACGAAAAAACTCCCGATATGCCCATGACCTATTACCAAAGCTATGCCGCAAGGATGGGTTCTGTCAAAAGCGACGGACTTCTCAGTATCCCCTATGCACTCATGTGCTTTATCGGCGGAAAAAACGACGGACTCGTTTCCGTAGACTCCGCAAAATGGGGGCATTTCCGCGGTACACTCAGCGGAAAGAGCACACGCGGTATATCTCACGGCGATCTGATCGACCTTAAAAGACAGGATTACGAGGGCTTTGATATCAGCGAGGTCTATGTAGAAATTCTTTCATACCTGCGCGAAATGGGATACTGATAAAAAATTTATATTTTTTTCAAAAAGGTATTGCATTTTTTTATAAAATAGTTTATAATATACCGTGCAGATGCGCCGATGTGATGGAATTGGCAGACGTGACGGACTCAAAATCCGTTGATGGCGACATCGTGTGGGTTCGAGTCCCACCATCGGCACCAAGGCTTCGGTAACTCGAAGCCTTTTTTACTAAAATAACAGGAGGCACATTATGGGAAAATTTGTTGTAAAAACCACAGCTACAGGATTCAAGTTCGATTTAAAAGCAGGAAACGGCGAAGTTATCGCTACATCTGAAGTTTACACAACAGAAGCTGCATGCCTCAACGGCATCGAAAGCGTTAAGAAAAATTGTGTAGGCGAAATCGAAGATCAGACTGCTGATCCCGTTGTTGCTGTAAAGCATCCTAAGTTCGAGATCTATCTTGACAAAGCAGGCGAATACAGATTCAGACTTAAGGCTAAAAACGGCGAGCCTATTGCGGCATCCGAAGGCTACAAGTCTCTTGCAGGTTGCAAAAACGGCATTGAAAGCGTAAAGAAGAACGCTCCCGAAGCTGCTATTGAAAAGATCGAAGGCTAATTTGATCGCAAACATTAAAAAGGACAGAGTGATTGAAGTGAACCCCGTTTAGTTCACAAAAAAGAAAAAAGACACAAGAAAAGCAGGGAGAGAAAATTACCTCTTCCTGTTTTTCAATCTTGAAGAATTGTAAAAAAGCAACCAATCTTCAACAAGTAGTAGATATTCTTCAAAAGATGTGATATAATTGTT
>SVND01000082.1 GCA_015067075.1 Oscillospiraceae bacterium | reverse complement strand
TGTGGTTGTTGCCTATGATGATGAAATCCACTTTTATGAAGCCTGTGGTTTTGAAAAGAGTAAAAATGCTTCTCCCATGTTTATAACTTCCTTGTGGACATAATGCAATCAAACTTCAATTTGTCGAACGGAACAAGAATAACCCCGACAGACTTCAAAAATCTGTCGGGGCTAATTATTTGTTTACTGCGTATTAGCTAAAGTAAATTGATTCGTTATTTCTCCGATAAGGACATCACCCATATTGTGGAAGCTTTTTTAATTTATTTTCGCTTTAATAATGGGTAAATATGACACGCCATTTTATTGATGTTTCCTTATTCAGCATCAAGACAATTTCTTGCGCCGAGCAATGATCTCCATCCATAATTTCTATCATATATCTGTAAAACCCTTGCGGAAAGCTGTATTTTAAATCATTTAAGGAAGTCCGTCTTCCACAGCAAGGCACAGTTGCATTTAAATCGCCAAAGCCTACTTTTTCGGAAAACGCTTCACCCATAGACTGTGACCACCAATCTGTGATGTTTTCTCCGCAAAATGGACATTGCACTTTCTCGAAATTTTGACCTGCATCAGCAAATAAAACTTTATCTGTAAAAAATATTTGTGCCTTTCCCTTAAACATCTTATGCTTGCATATTTTTTGTAACGCTTTCATATTCAATTCTGCATCGACATCTTCAGGTATAAATCTCAAATAATGATCCGACATATTTTATTCACTCACCTTGTGAGTATAATTTCCATTTATGTAAAAATGCTCTATTTTATAACTTCCCGTTATGTTTTTTATGGTTATTTCAGGCAAAAGCCTATCATATTTAACATCTCCGCCGCCAAACTCACCGACAAAATCAACTATAACGTGATTATACCCTTTTTCAAGCTGTATAACTTTCTCTAATTTCTGCTTCTCATATCCTATCAAATGGTTTGTCTTGATAAGTCCGCTTTCGTAATCTTCATCGGAATGAGCTTCCAGCTCAACAGTCTGAGTTTTAGCTTTATCGCTGTATATCCAAAGCTCACACAGAAAATGCACCTTTTCGTCCTTGGTGTAAAAATCGGAAAGATAACTCTTATACTCATCATTATCACATATGTAAACAGATGACTTTTCCGATATTTTACAGCTTGGAAATATGACAAGCAACATTAACAATACATATGTTAGAATTTTTTTCATAAAGTCTCCTTTCGCAATAATCCGTTTCATTTGAACACCTTTGTTTAAATTATACATAACGCAACATTATTTGTCAACTAAAAACTTGTATTTGCGCAAAAAAGAAGCAGACGTGTGACCGTCTGCCTCTATGATAGAAATATTTACCGTTAAATTATCGGTTAAATTACTTGAGTTCAACCTTTGCGCCTGCATCTTCAAGCTTCTTCTTGAGATCTTCAGCGTCTTCCTTGGAAAGGCCTTCCTTGATTGTCTTGGGAGCGCCTTCAACAAGCTCCTTAGCTTCCTTAAGGCCGAGACCTGTAAGTTCGCGAACAACCTTGATAACGTTGAGCTTTGCATCGCCGAAGGAAGCAAGAACTACGTCAAATTCTGTCTTTTCTGCTGCTGCCGGAGCTGCTGCTGCGGCTGCGGGAGCTGCTGCTACTGCAACAGGTGCTGCTGCGGATACGCCGAATTCCTCTTCAAGAGCCTTTACGAGGTCTGCAAGTTCGAGAACTGTGAGAGCCTTTACGTCTTCGATAAGCTGTGTTACTTTTTCAGATGCCATGATTATTTTCCTCCAAATAAATTATAATTTTTTAATAAATTTTTTTACGCTGACTGCTTCTGTTCTGCAATAGCGTTGAGTGCGACAACAAGACCACGAATATTTCCGTTGAGTACGTTGACCAAACCGGAAATCGGAGCATTGAAGCCGCCGAGAACCTTCGCGATAAGAACTTCCTTGGACGGGAGCTCTGCAAGAGCCTTGACCTCTTCAGGAGTGATGACACGACCGTCAACAAAACCTGCCTTGATCTTTATCTTATCGTTTTTCTTTGCGTACTCGCAAATTGCCTTTGCGCTGGCGACAGGATCTTCGCTGACAGCCATAGCGGTCGTTCCGTTAAGGCATTCGTCAAGTCCATCAAGTCCAACCTGCTTTGCGGCAAGGCGAGTGAGTGTGTTTTTAACAACTGCGTAATCAACGCCTGCTTTACGCATATCAGCTCTCATAGCTGTATCGTCAGCAACATTGATTCCGCGATAGTCAACAAGAACGCCTGCGCTTGCGTTCTGAAGCTTAGCAGCAAGGTCAGCAACTATCTGTTGTTTCTCAAGTAAAACTGAATTACTCGGCATATTTCCATCCTTTCCGACTCGACACTATGGGTTTGTTCATCGAGCCATTTTAAGTAAGGACGTAAAAAACGTCCTCACCGCAGAAATAGTGAGGACGCAAAAATCAAACATATATAAACGGCAAAGCCGTTTCCAGCGATTAAAGCTTCTCTCCTCGGCGGGCAAATTAAGCGATTTTTCAATCGCGCCAGCTGTCTGCGGAATAAACCTTGGTTATTATAGCAAAACAATCGCAGTTTGTCAATACCTTTTTTTAAATTTTTTCAATTTTTTTCGAATTATTTTTTCTTCTGCAAGATCATATTGCCGTTTACGAAAAGATAGATGCTTTCGCTGTCCACAACTGCCTTGATCTTCTCACCGTTTATTACGGCGGAAAGCTCACGGCAAGACGCTTCTTCCCTGTTTTCGGCATATACTATCCCATTTATCACCAATATGAATATCTGCTCGTATCTGCAAACAGCGATATCCATTTCGCTATAGCTCTGTGTTGCGAGCGTTTCACCCTCTCCGCTATACTCGCCGAGCGGCAGTGTGTCGACCTTTTCAATTCTTATCTCTGCTCTTTGCTCCGTTTTGCTTTCTACATCGCCTTGTACATCGTCGTAGCGCATCGGCTCAACGCTGACCTGAACACTTTTCGGTGCATTGGGAAACTTCCTTAAATCACTCCATGCCTTTATTCCCATGCCAAGATATATCAGCACCCAAATATGAAATCCGATATCAATAATGTCGCCTATCTCAAACAAATCAAGGTTCGTCAGAGTCATAAATCCAAGGAAAAGCGTGTCAAGCAGGAAAAGTATAAACGCAACGAGCATAAATGCTTTATATCTTCGTGACAGCACGTAGCACAGTAAAAACGCACCGACAGCGAACAGCGCAACGGCTATTCCCAAAACGTTAAACACGTTCATTTCAAAAATCTCAGCAAAAACCTGTCCTAAACCGACAGCAAACGGCGGAAAGGTTGCGGAGAACACGAATGATATATTCGCGTTGACAAGATAAAGAACCACGTTCACCAATGTAAAAACCGACATCAAAAACAAATTTTTGCGGGCAATTTCATAGTTTCTTTCAATTTCACCAAAAGTCTTCATTTTTTGCGCCTCCTTATTAATTATATTTTTATTATACCAAATATAATAACATATTGCAACATATTTTTTACAGATTTACTACTACCGTTTTTCCACTTATACATTTTTTGTCTTTTTTTGTATTGACTTGCGGTAAATTTTATTGTATAATGAAACCAGGGACAATTAAACAGCGAAAGGAGCACATTATGGAAACCACGTCATCGCCCACACGTTACGCCACCTATTGTCAATTTTACGAGAGCCAATATGTCAAGGATTATATGGCGATAAACAAGCTTTATCTCAGGGAGCATCCTGTTACAAAGCTCGTCTACGTGCTCCCTGCTTTCCTCGCCATAATCTTATTGTTCATCCTGCACGAGCAGTTTTTAGCCGCCAATTCAGGCGTTAGTCACGATTACCTGGTCACACTTAAGGGCTATAAATCGGCGCTTTCATCGTATCGCATGGACTGCGTGCTCGTCCTTCTCGGCTGTGCGTTTCTCATGTTCATTCTTTACGTCATGCGCAACTACTACCCTGTTTTCGTTGCAAGAAAAGCATACCGCGAGCTTACGAATTACAAGGTAATTTTTGACGATTACGGAGTCACTAAGGTTACGGAGCGTGGACGCGGCGAATACGAGAAAACGTTTATTGATTGGCGCGACATGAAGCATCTTTGGGTAAACGGACTCCGCCTTTATATGGTGAGCGATATCGGTGAAAGGATAATCGTTCACACCCCTTCTTTAGAGGACGGCTCGTCAGGCAATGCAGAGCAGCTTCGCGACTTTGCTAAAGCCAAATTCGAGCAAGCGCAATCTAAATAAGCTCTAGCTCTTCGCAAAGCTTTTCAAATCTGTCCGTCATCGCCTTAGTGTCGCTTTCGCTGTAAAAATAATGAGCAGAGTTTTCGAGCACGTTAAGCTCAATATGAGTATGCTTTTTTATGCATTTGCATGAGCGCATAGAAACGAGTTCATCTTTTTTCGACATGAAAACAACGCAAGGCACTTTGATCTTGTCAAGGCATCTTTTCGTACTTCTTGCCTTCGAAAACAGCTCCAAATAGCGCGGTATCCATTTCAGATACTTCCACAGTCTTCTGTCAGGTATGATATTATACGCCGCTTTGGATGCCTTTCCAAGGTCGTCGCCGTCTTTCACAGGCAGTTCAAAAATAACTGTCATGGAATTTTTCATCGCTCTCGGCTTTATCGATATGACAAGGGGGACGTTAAGCAAAAACAGCGCCCTTATTTTATCGTAGCCCTTTGCCGCGCATTCCGCCGCAAGAAGCGTGCCCATGGAATGACCGACGATAATTATATTTTCATATTCCTTTGAAAGCTCGTCAAGCTTTTCTTCAATTTGCTTTTCCCATTTTTTCATGGACGAGCGTGCAAAATCATCAGCAGTCTTGCCATGTCCGTCAAGTAAAACACAGCAAACGTGCCAGCTTTGCGGAATGTGCTCAAGTAAAAAATCAAAATGCTCGGGAGTGCCAAGTATTCCGTGTATACACAGCACGGCAGTTTCTTTTCCCTTTTTGACATATTCTTCGCTTTTCATATATACACCTCTTACTTGTTAAGGTAGTTATATTATATCATAAATTTAAAAAGAAAAAAAGATAAAAAAGTTAAAAAAACATATTGACAAAACTGCTAAGCTTTGATATAATAATATGCACGTGAGTTCGACGGGTCGATCTCATATAAACTTGGAGAGATGTCCGAGTGGTTTATGGAGCTGGTCTTGAAAACCAGTGACTCGAAAGAGCCGGGGGTTCGAATCCCTCTCTCTCCGCCATTTATCATCAATCCTAATTTTAATATAAATTTCACCTATGGAGAAGTACTCAAGTTGGTGAAGAGGCGCCCCTGCTAAGGGCGTAGGTCGGGAAACCGGTGCGAGAGTTCGAGTCTCTCCTTCTCCGCCAGAAATCGGCAAGTTTCGAAAGAAGCTTGCCGATTTTTTATCCATTGCGAAAGCAATGGTATATCATCACGCGCAAGCGTGCATCTCATCACCGAAGGTGTATATCATCAGCCGCAGGCTGCATTTCTTTTCGCAAT
>SVND01000081.1 GCA_015067075.1 Oscillospiraceae bacterium | reverse complement strand
TTCTATTCGCCCTGAAACTCGCGAAGCGAATACCACTCGGCGCGAGCCGAATATCACTGCGTAGCAATATCACTCGCCACAGGCGAATAGAACTGGCGTGATACTCCGATAAGAGTATCACGCCAACTTGTGGCAGTCTTTTTTTGCAACGTGAGCAACATCACCCCTCCGTACACATTGTTTTTGGACAGTCGAGACGCCTGCCCCTACCGTTCAAAATGAAAACTCATGCAAGGTTTACGGCTGTTTTATCAGGAAAAAAGTTTTCGTGCGGAGCATTTATCCCCGACATTTAACAAAACAACATCAAGTGCAAAAAAATTGCGTAGCAAATAATGGGAGCGAACAAGTTTGAAGTGAAAACTAATTAAAAACAGCTACACAGGATTTAAAATCACGACAAAAACCACCGAGCATATCATACCGACAAGCAAAAATCACTTTTTCATAAAGCCAAGTTATAAAATTTTGAGCAGGTAAAATAATGAAAAAGTCGTTTGAGAGGGAGAGATTTTTAAGAGAGGGAGGGATCGAAACCTCCCTCTCTTAAACGCCTTCTTTTGTCCATTTCTTCTGCGTAGAAGAAATGGACGTATAAACGCCCTCTTACCACTTACGGCATAGCGTTGCTTGCAAAGGTTTGCTTTTACCAAGGGGAGAGCCTTATTTCGTCTCTCCGTACACATTGTTTTTGGACAGTCGAGACGCCTGCCCGGTCTATACGTAAGCTTTGATGCGATTTATCCCATGTCACCGATGGAATTTTTTTGTGAATAATCATGTCCTGCCGTGCGTATATATTTAGCGAAACAGAAAACGGGAGGAACAACATGGTTACAGCAGATATTTATAAGGATATAGCACAAAGAACGGGCGGCGATATTTACATAGGCGTTGTCGGTCCTGTAAGGACGGGTAAATCCACCTTTATCAAGCAGTTTATGGAAAAGCTTGTGCTTCCTTACGTTGACAAGGGGCACAGCACGGAGCGTGCCGTTGACGAGCTGCCTCAAAGCGCGGACGGAAAAACAATAATGACAACGGAGCCGAAGTTTATACCAAGCAAGGCAGTGGGCATCACGGTCGGTGACAACGTTAAAATGAACGTGCGCATGATCGACTGCGTCGGCTACGTCGTGGACGGCGCTATGGGCAACATGGAGGACGGTCAGGCGCGAATGGTGAGCACGCCGTGGTTTGAGGAAAAAATACCCTTTGATAAAGCGGCGGAGATCGGCACGCAAAAGGTCATTTGTGACCATTCAACCATCGGTGTGGTGGTAACGACTGACGGAAGCATCGGTGAAATTGAGCGAAGTGCATACGTGCCTGCGGAGGAGCGTGTAATAAAGGAGCTGAAACAGCTCAATAAACCTTTCACCGTATTGCTCAACTGCCGTGAGCCGCGCGCCGCCCAATCGTTACAGCTTTGCGAGAAGCTTGAGGAGAAATATGACGTGCCCGTCGTTGCCGTAAACTGTATGAACATTACGGAAAACGAGATAAGCGAGATAATCGAATGCGTGCTCAGCCAGTTCCCCGTAAAGCAGATAGATATTGATATTCCATCGTGGATAGAGGCGCTTGAGGACGGTCAATGGCTGAAAAGCTCCGTTTACGGCGATATAATGAAGGCGGCGGAGAGCGTGACGCGCATATGCGACGTGGCACAGGCGGCGGCGGAGATAGGGGAAAACGAGTACGTTTCCTTGGGGAAGCTTACGGATGTATCGGCGTCAAGCGGTACGGCGACCATTGAAATTAAAATACCGCAGGAGCTTTTTTATAAGGTGCTTGCGGAGAATACGGGCGTTGCCATAAGCAACGAGGCACAGCTTGTGGAGTTTATAACGAGCGTTGCAAAGATAAAAAAGGATTATGACAGAATTGAGCAGGCACTTTGCGATGTCCGTGAAAAGGGATATGGTGTTGTTGAGCCCATTTTGGAGGAGATGAATCTGTCGGAGCCTGAGATAATCCATCAGGGCGGAAAATTCGGCGTAAAGCTTAAGGCGTCCTCGCCGTCGATCCATATGATCAGGGCTGAAATTGAAACGGAAATATCACCGCTTGTGGGAAGTGAAAAGCAGTCGGAGGAGCTGGCAAAGTATCTGATGGACGGCTTCGAGGACGATCCCACTAAAATATGGGAGTCAAATATTTTCGGAAAATCCTTGCATGAGCTTGTGAACGAGGGTTTAAACGGTAAGCTCCATAAAATGCCTGAGGATGCGCAGAAAAAGTTCCGCGAAACGCTGGAGCAGGTGATAAATGAAGGCGGCGGCGGACTTATCTGTATAATTTTATAAGTGGTTTTCATATACGGGGTGCGGCGGCGCCCCGTGTGTTTTTATGTAGGGAAAACCATCTGCTCACTAAGCGAGTAGTTTCGTAGAGGCTTTTGCCGTTGATCGATCCCATCGCAGCTGACTGAGGGGTTGTTTGAGAGCGCTTTTACAATCCCTCAGTCACGGCATAGGGCTTCACTTAGCCGGTGGTTATGATTATGTAGTGACAGGCGTGCTCTGTCAAGAGCAACATAGATGGATAACGGCTCGGCGAGCCTACACCTCATCCGCCTTTTGTTACGCAAAATTCACCTCTTCCTCAAGGAGAAGGCTTTTTGGTATCGATATACTTATCGTACGGCGGGGCGGAGGGCTTGCTCCTACCGTTTACTTTGCTCTGTTATCACGTTAAATTCTGCCTAAAAACAGAATTCAATATTCATATTCCACCTTGAAATCGAGCTTAAAAGAAAAATTTATTTATTTTTTGCAAGTTTGGCGAAAAAACTTGCAAAAAGTGCTTGACAAATATGAATATATCGTATAAAATATATAGAAATCAAAGGAGGATATACATATGCTTGAATTCAGTAAAAAATCAAATCTGCTTGAACAGTCTATATATAAATATACGCTTCAGGACGTAAGCGAGCCTAATTTATACAGACCTATTTATCCTTATGACGAGGTACCGAAGATCTCCTTTAACCACCGTCACGTTCCCGTGACCGTGCCTGAGGAGATTTGGATAACGGACACGACATTCCGCGACGGTCAGCAGTCCCGTGCGCCCTATTCCGTTGAACAGATAGTTCACCTTTATAAGCTGCTCAACAAGCTTGGCGGTCCTAAGGGCATAATCAGACAAACGGAGTTTTTCATCTACAGCGAAAAGGACAGAAAAGCTCTTGAAAAATGCATGGAGCTGGGCTATGAGTTCCCCGAGATCACAACGTGGATCCGTGCCACTAAAAACGACTTTGCCCTTGTTAAGGACGTCGGTATAAGGGAAACGGGTATCTTGGTAAGCTGCTCCGACTATCACATTTTCAAAAAGCTGAACATGAGCCGTGCTCAGGCAGCAGAGCATTATCTGAGCATCATAAAGTCTGCTCTTGATGCGGGACTCAGTCCGCGCTGTCACTTCGAGGATATAACGAGAGCTGACTATTACGGCTTCGTGCTTCCCTTGGCAACGCAAATTTCCCGTCTCGGCGAGGAGGCAGGCATCCCCATCAAAATTCGCGCCTGCGACACGATGGGCTACGGCGTAAGCTTTGCAGGTGCGGCGCTTCCGCGAAGCGTACCCGGCATTTGCTACGGTCTTAAACACTATGCAGGCTTGCCCAGTGCATGCATCGAATGGCACGGTCATAACGATTTTTATAAGAGCGTTGTCAACGCATCGACCGCTTGGCTTTACGGCGCGTCGGGCGTAAACTGCTCGCTTTTGGGCATCGGTGAGAGAACGGGTAACGTACCGCTTGAAGCTATGGTCATGGAATATGCGTCCTTGCGCGGCACGACTGACGGCATGGAGCTTCCCGTAATAACGGAAATTGCCGAATATTATGAAAAAGAGCTTGGCTATGAGATTCCGCCCATGACACCCTTCGTCGGCAAAAACTTCAACGTAACTCGCGCAGGTATCCACGCTGACGGACTTTTGAAGGACGAGGAGATATACAATATTTTCGATACGAAAAAGCTTCTCAACCGTGTACCCACCGTCGCTGTTACAAACGTATCAGGTCTTGCGGGAATCGCACATTGGCTCAACTGCTGGTTTGAATTGCCTGATGATAAGAAGGTAAGCAAGCAGGATCCGCTCATTGCGAAGATGAAGGAATGGGTCGACGAGGAATATAAAACGGGCAGAATTATTGCCATAAGTGACGATGAGCTTTTGGCACTTATTGAAAAATACGCGCCCGGCAGATTTGAAATTAAATAATAAAGCTTTAACGCTCCCACATCAGCATGGGGGCGTTTGTTATTTTTTGTAAAGTATATTTACCTTGCCTCGGGCAATAATTTTCTTACAAGGAATTTTATGCGAGGCAGGTGTAACACTTGTGCAGATAAACAAGGTTGAAATATGCGGAGTTAATACGTCAAAGCTTGAGGTAATAGATAAAGGTGAATTTGAAAGCTTGCTTGAAAGGAGCAAAAAAGGCGATAAAACGGCAAGGGAAAAGCTCATATGCGGCAATTTGAAGCTTGTTTTGAGTGTTATCCAGCGCTTTGGTAACAGAGGTGAAAATCCCGACGATCTTTTTCAGGTGGGCTGTATCGGGCTGATAAAGGCGGTTGATAATTTTGACAGCACCCATGACGTGCGGTTTTCGACTTATGCCGTTCCAATGATAATAGGTGAGATACGCAGGTATCTGCGTGATAATAATATGATAAGAGTGAGCCGCTCCGTGCGTGACACGGCGTATAAGGCGCTTGCGGCAAAGGAGCAGTTTATAAGTGATAACCAGCGCGAACCGACGGTGGAGGAGCTTGCAAAGCTGACAGGTGTGGAAAGGGAAGAGCTTGTTACAGCGCTTGATGCCATAATGGATCCGATCTCCCTTTATGACCCAGTTTATTCCGAAGGCGGCGATGCCATATATGTGATGGATCAGATAAGCGATATGAATAATACGGATGAAAGCTGGATAGACGAGCTTTCGTTTCGTGAAGCGATGAAAGGGCTTACAAGCAGGGAAAAGAAGATACTTTCCTTGCGGTTTTTTAACGGTAAAACGCAAACGGAGGTTGCCGATGAGATAGGTATTTCGCAAGCGCAGGTGTCGCGGCTTGAAAAATGTGCGATAAATAGGATAAAGAAAAATATTTAGGGAAATGCACATAAAGACTGAGGGAGAGAAAGCATCGTCACATAAATTGTGACAAAAGGGCGTTCTTGGACAGGCGTCTCAACTGTCCAAAACCAGCGGCGCGGAAAAAGCCTTCCCCTTGAGGAGAAGGTGGCAGCTTTAACTGACGGATGAGGTGGAAAAAAGCCTTTGCCTTTTCTTCAGGTAGCATATAAAAGGCTCCCTCTGGGAGGGAGCTGGATTTTTGCCGAAGGCAAAAAGACTGAGGGAGAGATAATATCGCCATATGCTGTGCCGAGAGGTTTTTTTTAGACACAAAAACAACGGCTCAGAAAAAACCTTCCCCTTGAGGGTAGCGAAGCGGCGTGATGCGCAAAAAACGCGAGCGTGGCCGAGCCGCAGTGAGACAGGTGGTACAGCGTAGCTGTGACGGAGAGGGCGTTACTGGACAGGCGTCTCGACTGTCCGAAAACAACAGCGTGGAAAGAGCCTTCCCCTTGAGGAGAAGGTGTCAGCTTTAGCTGACGGATGAGGTGTCTACG
>SVND01000080.1 GCA_015067075.1 Oscillospiraceae bacterium | reverse complement strand
CGGCAAGGATCAGCGAATTGGCCTTGCCATTGCCGGGGCCGGGTGTGATACCCCAATCGCTGACCGCATTGATCTCGGCTGGGAGCGTATCGGGTGGGAGCGTATCGGGTGGGAGCGTATCGGGTGGGAGCGTATCGGGTGGGAGCGTATCGGATGGAGCGGAGGCATTTTGACAGCTTGCAAACGTGCCAAGAAGCAGCAGGGCGCAAAGAGAAAACAAGAGAGATCTTTTCATATAAGCTCCTTATAAACCGGTATTTGTCATTTCTATTATATGATATTCCAATAGTGCTGTCAATGAAAAAAGCAGCCCTTTTTCAAACCCTTTTTAACTTTTTTCGCAAAAAAAGGGTTGATATTTTTCAAAAAGCTCTTGATATTTTTCTCTGAATTGAAACACAGAATAAGTTGGCGTAGCTTAATAAAATAGGGTAAAAATTCCCACAAGTGGTCAAACAGTTGTCATAAAATTGCACCGCAGTAATCAAAGAAAAAGCCAACCGAAAACATAAAACGGCAGTTCTCAAGAGCAGAGAACCGCCGTCATTTTGCATAAAATGAAAATCGCAAAGTGTCAAAAAACCTTATGGAATATAGCTTTTTTGTGACAAATGTGGTCAAACATGTGGTCGTGCCCGATTTTGAGCCGATTTTGGGCAAAAAAATTGCGGACGTTTTCGAGACGGTGCAGACACCCAAAAGCCCGAAAAAGCCCGTAAAATAAAGAAAGTTCGGAGGTTCGTTATGAACCTCCGAACTGGTCTGAGTGACAAGACTTGAACTTGCGTTGCCCCTCCGCCGTCGCATAGTCGCGCTGTGGCGCGCTTTGCGCTTCGGGCGCTCCTTGCTTTGGGCGGTCTCGCGGCGAAAACAGTCCACCGGACTGTTTTCTTTATCCGCTCGCCCTACCACCCCGCGCGTCCGCGCGGGTGTTAGCGTTAACAAGCTCAAAGACATAACACAAAGCATAAAAAAACAACCGAGCGATTGCTCGGTTGTTTTTTTATGGTCTGAGTGACAAGACTTGAACTTGCGGCCTCTACCACCCCAAGGTAGCGCGCTACCAGCTGCGCCACACCCAGACGCGCGTTCGCTTTGGTAAGTTATACCGACCGAGAAAGGCACGGCGGTTTCCTTACGGAGAACTGACCAACTCGTTTTGGCGCTTGAACAGTATAGCACATTTGGTATTGCTTGTCAAGTATAATTTGAAAAAAAGATTATAATTTGTTGCCTTTAATTCATTGCGCAGAAATATAGGGAAGAGTGGTTGCGCAAGAGGGAAATGACTTGTACTTTTACTTGTCTATACGAACCTTTGCGGTGCCGTCCTCAAGGTACTCGATGCGGTCGCCGCTGTCGTTTAAACTGTCAACGTAAGCAAGAAATTCTTCCTTGGAAGCAAACTGAGGTTTGTATTCGGCAATTATGCTCTTTGCTCGCTCTGCGTTATTTCCAAGCAGAATATTAAGCATCATTATCTGGAGCTTTGCACTGTCAACGCATGCTGCAACAGGGTCTACAATGTAGTAGTCCATGCCGTGACCGGTGCCTTTGCAGCCTGCGGCATTACCGTGCTGAACGGGCATAAGCGCGGATAGGTCGCCCATGTCAGTGCTTCCGGTTGCAATGCTGTAGGTTACCTTGCATTGGTATTGGGGAATTATAGCCGCTGCCGCTTCTGCAAAAACGTCCGCAAGATTGTGGTCCTGAATAGTGGGGGAATATCCGGGATAATCAATTATCTCAATGTTAGTGCCAAGGGAGAGTGCAGCTCCTACAAGTGCCTGATTTACCTTGCGGTTAACTTTTTTGATTGCGTCAAAAGTTTTTCCGCGAACGTAGCTTTCAAGCCTTGCTTCGGAGGGAATGGCGTTTACCATGTTTCCGCCCGCGGTCATAATGGGATGAACGCGGATGTAATCCATGTTTAGAAAGGTCTCTCTTATTGCGTTTACGGCGTTAAGACCACAGGTGGCGGCATAAAGCGCGTTTCTGCCAAGATGAGGCGCTCCGCCTGCGTGAGCGGCCTTGCCTTTGTATATGATGGTTTTTGCAATGCATCCAACGTGCGAACCCTTAATGATGGAAAAACTTCCGGACGCGTGTACCATGAATGCCATATCTACGTCGTCAAAATATCCTCTGTGCAGGAATTCGCCTTTTCCGCCAAAGTATTTAATAATACCTTGCTTTTTGAGGTTGGCTCTGTATTCTATCTCCAAAAGTTCCTCTGCGGGTACTGCGCAAAGTTTAATTTTTCCGCACATCTTGTCAAGCATGCCCTCTTCTTTTAAAGCGGCAGCAATACCGTAAAGAGCGGCACTGTGGGTATTATGTCCGCAAGCGTGAACTGCGCCGGTCTCTTTGTCGGCTTCGGGATGCTCGGGGCAAATAACGGAGTCCATCTCTCCGAGAACAAGAACGCAAGGACCTTCGCGCCCAGTGTCTATATCAACGTAAAATCCGGGAATGTTGCCGGCTTCGTGTAAGGTGTAGCCAAGCTCTTTGTACTTTGCCTTCAAGTATGCATCGGTCTTCCATTCTTTGAATCCGGTTTCGGGATTGTTCCAAATGTAGCGTTCCGCCTCAAGAATACTGTCGCGGTACTTTTCTACAGCTGCTTCAATTAACTTAATAGTATTTTCCATAGCCCTCACCTTAAAAAAGATTTTTATACAGTATACATCATATTTTGAAATTTGTAAACAACTGTTTGGGAATAATGTTAGTATTATTTGATGGTTATTTTTTATGCCCAATATTTCGGTTAGACCGAACAAGGTGAAAGTTGTGTAAACAATTTGTAACAAAAACTTGTCCGGTATTGCTTTTTAGTGGCAGCATGTTAATATATTCATAACTAAAGCGAATTATTGAATAACTTTTATGTTTAGAAAAAAGTATGTGAACGGCTTATAACCGCAGAGGTGAAACATGAAAAAATGGGTCGTAGAAGATTGGGCTTTTGAATTAACGGCAATAGAGGGAAGGGCGGGAAATTGCAGATTGGGCTTGGAAAAGGGCGATAGCTTTTACTTTACGTACGAGTGCCCAGCGGGGATGTGCCCAAGAGTTATGGCACAGGTGTATACTTGGTGCGAGGTGATCAGATGCGGCGGAGACTTTACTTACCGCGGCTCAAAAGATAAATATGAGATGAAATTAATGTGTCCATGCAAAAGTATACATTTCCTTTTGAAAGCCATGCCGATAAACCGCGATGGGAACGGGAAAGCCTTGCCCAATAACCCGAGGCCGGAGGATTAAGCTGCCTTATTTTGTTTTCTCAACGTAGAAATGCGGCTGTCTCAAATGCCGATAATAGAGCATTTGAAACAGCCGCAAAATTTAATTTTCGGTTTTTACCAAAGGTTTTTTCCGTCGCCAAGGAGTATATTACGAATATTGTCGCTTATTTCTGTATCATCAATACCTTTTTGAATCAGCGGTTGAATTACCTCGCGGCTTTCTCTTGTATGCGGAAGCTCGGATGCGAGTGCATTTGCTTTTTCGGCTTTTCCGCATTTCAAATACAAAAAGCAAAGCGCTGCACGCATTGTTGCTTTTTGCTTCTCGTTTTTGGATAATGGGAGACCTCGCTCCATTAATTCAATTGCTTCCTGCGATTTATTTTGTAAAGCCAGCACTCCTGCAAGTCCCAAAATCATTCCGGGCTTGTTGGGGTATATCAGCAAGGCGTCCCTATATACCTTTTCGGCTGAAACATAATCTCCGTTACGCTGAAGATCCGAAGCCTTTTTATGAATATTGTAGCGTGTTTCTCGCGCTCTTATCGAATCCATACCCATAATCAGATCAATACTTGTTTCGAATATGTTTGCCAGTGCCGGTAAAAAAGTTATATCGGGATAGCATTCTCCGCGCTCCCATTTTGAAACGTTTTTATTTTTTATTATATAGTAATAACCGAACTGTTGCAATAACGCGGTCGTTGTTATAATTTCAACTTAATTGCAAGTGCGTATACAATAATTCTTTTTTTATGGTAAAATATTTCAAAAAAGATTAACCAAATCATTTTTCTTTCACTATTAAGGCAGAAGCTTCTAAAAACAATATGAAAGAGGTGAGCGCGTGAAGGAAATCGAACTTCACGAAAGGATAGGAGAGGTGTCCAGAATGATCTTCTCGTACTGCAGGGCGAAAACTCCTACGCGGGAAGATGCCGAAGATCTGTCACAGGATATTATCTGTGAGCTCATCAGATCGGTGGAAAACATTCGTGATGAAAAGGCATTTTATGCTTTCATGTGGGGAGTTGCCGGTAACGTATATAAGCAGTGGTACAGAAAAAAGCTGCAAAACAATACCTGCGAACTGACGGACGATATTCCTATTGAAGAAGATCTTACAGATGATGACAGAGACGACGTCTATCTTTTAAGGCGTGAGCTTGCGTTACTGTCCGAGAAATACCGCAAGGCGACGATTCTTTACTACGTTGATGGACGCTCTTGTTCCGATATCTCATCTGCGCTTGCCATTTCCGAAAGTATGGTAAAATATCTGCTTTTTAAATCAAGAAAAATACTGAAAGAAGGAATGGGTATGGAAAGGAATCTTGGAGAACTGAGTTATAATCCCAAAACGTTGATCCCAATGTACAGCGGTAACGGCCCCAATCGATTTGGGGCGTTTATGCAGAGCAAGGTGAAGCAGAATATTGTCAGCGCTTGCTATAATGATGAACTGACTGTTCAGCAGATCAGTCTTGAAACCGGCATACCGCTGCCGTATCTTGACGATGAAATTAAAGAACTTGAGAACAAACAAATCATAATCAAAGATGGAAATCACTATAAAGCAAATGTGATCGTTATTACGTCAGAGTGTGCCGACGAAATTGAACGTGCCGTTGCAAAATATCACGAGCAGATCGCTGACAAGATAGAAGCTTTTTTAGGAGAAACCATTGTGGAATATAAAAGTATCAGGTTTGCAGGCAGCGAATTTTCGGAAAATACCTTGCGTTGGCAACTTGCTACCGTTCTTTTCAGAATGATCTGTGGAATAGATTGCGGTGATAAAGTAAACGCACCCAAAACAGGCTGGGGAGAATCTGCATATCTTTGGTGTTTGGAGAAATTAAACGAGAAGCATATATTTTCTTACTGCGGCGTAGACGATAAACATGGAAACAGTTTGTATTTTTTCGACTATTGGAAAGGCGGCAAAGGCAAGGGCGACCATCACGATTTTTACGGAAACGATCGATATATCAACATTTTCTGCGATCTTTGCCGTGGCGAAAAAAAGCCTCTCAGCGAATATGATCTTGAAGCTGTTGCTGAAATGATAAAAAAGGGATACGTTATCAAAGAGGACGAAGCGTATAAAGTAACCGTTCCCGTATACACATCCGGTCAGTATGAAACCGTTGTGGATATGGTGCAAGCGTTTATATCCAATGAGCTTGTGTCTGTAATCGGAGCGCTTGATCATAGTGCCGCTAAGATTTTAAGTGCACATACGCCCAAGCATTTGCAAAACCAAGTTGATGGGATTGCTTCTATGGATAAGTTTGTTAATGCAGTATGCATTCCCGCAACAATTCTTATGGATAGACAAGCCTTAAGCACAGCTTGGCATCCACTTGAAATGCCTACAACGTACGTTGTTTTGAAATAACCATTGCCGCCGAGAGTAACCGTTTGGTCGCTCTCGGCGGCTGTTTCATTAGGATCATTTATAAGATTATTGGTAAAAAACAAATTCGAACCATATGCCATATGTTCGATTTTACAGGAACTCGGTATGTTGTTTGCTTCTTTGCCTGTAAATAAAGTGTTGTTATCTGAAATTATTTTTTGTGCAATATCTTATTGATTAAAATGAGAAGTGTATTATAATATTTACTTATAAAGCTTTGTAATAATCGAGAGGTGATACTATGAAGCCACAAACCTTTGGGCGTACCTATAACATTGGGAAAATGGCCCCGATTCAGTGCGTAAAAAATGATACTTTGCGTGATTTGAATATCAAAGATGCCTGTTTTGGGTTGCTGATCATATATGAGGGCACCG
>SVND01000079.1 GCA_015067075.1 Oscillospiraceae bacterium | reverse complement strand
GACTGGCAGGTCTTTTCCTTTTTACCACAAACGGAGGATTTTTGCTCACCGGTTAACCTTTTTTCTACCACGCGACTATCGCGTGGTTTTCTTATACAAAAAAATGTGATACTCTGAAAAGAGTATCACGTTTTTTCGTTATACGAGAACAGTACGCTTGTATTTTAACTCAATTGTGCTGCTTTTGATTTTCTTTAATTTTAAACTTAGTTATAAGCTTACCTCGTGCTTTTTCATAAAGGTTATCCACTTCGGGAAAAGGAATAAAAGAGCTCCTTATGCGCTCGCGAAACAAGCGATTCATTTTTATTTTGTGTTGCTTGCTGTGCTGTACTTTTTCCGCGTATGCAATTTCGTCCACGTGCTTGCGTACATCTTCATTCACAGCTTCATATAAAGCGTGACCCAAAGCCTTGCGACTTTCTCTTGGCATATTTTTAAAAATTTTCTCGGCAGTTATATTTCGAATACGTTTTTTCATTCTTAGTACACACCTTTTTTTTGTGAAGACCATATTTTTTTGTAATTATTATATCATAAATTTGCTAAAATATCAACTATTAGTTACGATATACTACTAATATATTCTGTAATCTTGCGTAATACTAATCTATACTATTAGTTAACAACAATAACTATTATTAGAGAGGTATATATGAACACATTATCCATTGGAAAGCAAATAAGAAAATACAGGAAGGCAAAGGGCTGGAAGCAAGAAGAATTTGCTGAAAAAATAAATTTAAGCGTAACATACACAGGCATGATAGAGCGTGGCGAAAAGGTTCCGAAGCTTGAAACGTTTATTACTATCGCCAACGTATTGGAAGTATCTGCAGATCTATTGCTTGCCGATGTCCTTACAACAGGGTACAATATAAAGTCTTCTGAAATAACAAAGGAAATATCCTCATTACCGCCTCGCGAAAGAGAACGGATTTACAGCGTTGTAAATACGATGATAAAATTTGAAAAATAATAGATAAAGACCACCGATTTTTATGTCGGTGGTCTTTATCTCACTTCATATTGTAGCAGTATATTTTTGCATCCGCCGCTTTAAAACCGTTTTTGCAGCGGTATGTGATAGTTTTTTCCTCGCCCGGCATCATATCAAAGAAATTATCGCTCAATACTATATCTCCTTCGATGGTGACTATTCGTGCATAATCACTGCTCTTTATAGTTATCTCGCCTTCCTCGTCGCCTGTCACACTATATAACAGCTCCGTTTTCCCAAATTCCATACGCTTCGGCTCCGTTGCATAGTAATATGCACGGTCATCCTCGAAATCACCTTTGATCTCACAAACGATAGTTTCATTCTTTTCAAGAGCAACCTTATCAGCCGCAACCTTGCGGACTATCACGTTTTCGTTTGCTTTCGAGAAAAACTCCGTCATGAAAAGCTCGCGTCTTTCACCGCTGAAGCTCTGAACGTATGCAGTCATAACGCCGCGTCTGTTTTCAAGGCTGTCGTTGAGCACGTAAAACTCAAAATCAGATTTGTCGTCGCTGTCGATAACTGATGCGATCATAGGCTTGCTTGTGCGTTTTGCCGCATACCACGCCGCCTTCGGAATGCAATACCAATCCACCATGCTCCATCCAACAGCAGGCCAGCAATCGTTGTACATCCAAAACTGTACCCCTGCATTATACCACTTTGCCCTGCGCACAGCCTCAATTGAAAGCCGTGTCCACTCATACTGAACGTAAGCATACTTCAAAATTCTGTCATCGCTGTCTGTAAATTTACCCATAGTAAGCTCGCTCTGTATACCCAACAGCTCAAACAGCGTCGGTGCGCCTGCTTCTTTATGGGGATTATCCTTGACGTGATATTCAAACATACTGTCGTCGCCGTTTGCCTCAATATCGCTCTCGCTCATAAATTTCAAAAGCGAATATTTCAGCGGTGTACCTGCAAGGGCGTCCTCGCTTTGAAATCTGCCTACAGTTTTAATTCGCTCTCGGTACATTCCATCCTTATGCCACCACCAGCTCATATGGCTATCGCCCGTCGTTACATCTATGTTTCCGTAGCCCTTAAAGGGACTTGCAGGCATAAAAGGACGGGACGGATCGTAAAGCGCAAGATAGGGATAGAATATCTCACGGGCAAGCCGTCTGTCGCAAGCGCGACGCTCGTCCCAATCGTAAGCGCATCCGTTTTCGTTATTGCCTGCCCACCAAGCGATAGAAGGATTGTTGCGAAGCTGTTTTATAACAATTGGCACTTCTCTGTGCATCTTCGCCATAAACTCTTCATCATCCTCGGGATAATGAGCACAGGCAAGCTGGAAATCCTGAGATATCATAACGCCATACTTGTTGCACGCATCGTAAAACTCCTGAGGCTCATATATACCGCCGCCCCAACAGCGCAAAAGATTAAGACCGCCATCGCGGGCAAGACGAATAAGCTCGTCATATTTTTCCGCCGTTATTCTGCTCGGGAACGGATCGGCAGGCACCCAGTTGCCGCCCTTTCCGAAAATTCTCACACCGTTTACAAGGAGAATAAAGCTTGACCCCGGTCTGTCACCCATTTTGCTTTCCGTGTGCTTGCGTGTTTCAAGACTGCGCCTGTATTCGTCGCTTCCGACCTTGTCCTGTATCTGCTCAATTCTCGTCGTGCGTATACCAAAGGTACGCTCCATTGTATCAATAATCTCGCCCTCAGGCGTGTAGAGCTTCACTACAGCTTTATATAACGGCTGTTTTCCGTATCCGTTAGGCCACCAAAGCTGTGGCTGTTCAATATCTGCCTGCAAATATATCTTTCTATCCCAAACCTGAAAATCATCAGCCCAAACACAAGCACCCGTTGGAGAAATGATCTCTACGCTTTCTCGGCAAAGATACGCTTCATCGTCGTAAGCGTTATCTATTTCAATTTGCAAGGATGCGCTCGTCTGAGCAATGTCGTGCGTCCATACAAAAGCATCCTCAATATGAGCCTTATCATAAAAATGTATTGTCACATCGCGCCATATGCCAAAGGAAACGAAGCGATTTACCCAGTCCCAATAGAACGTACACTGCATTCTGCGAACATGATTGCGCTCCGCATTGTTAAAAGCCGTCGGATAATCAAGTCGCTTACCGATAATATGCTGTTGATAGGGTGTAAACTCCACCTTTATGGTGTTTTTGCCGTGGTGCAAGACATCTGCGCCTTTGAAAGTGTACGGTGTATGCATATTTTCCGCCGAGCCGACTTTAACACCGTTTACGGTAATATCTGCATACGTGTCAAGTCCGCCAAATTCAATAACACTGTAGTCAAGCTGAGTATCCTCCGGAACGTCAAATTCTCTGCTGTACGTCCAATTCCACGTTTCAACCCATTGGCAAAGCTCTGCGTTATCGCGCCAAAACATATCGGGGATAATTCCCTCACGCTCAAGGTCAAGATGTATAAAGCCCGGCACCTGCGCCGCGATAGTGTTTGTTTCCCCCGTGGGCGACACACCCGTTGCAGTCCATGTGCCGTTTAATGAAAGCTTTTTCATATTAACGCTCCTTACATAAAATCTTCGATGCGCCAGCTATCGTAAAAATATATCCTCGGCTCGCCTTTTTCAAACACAATTGGAAGCCATACATATTTCGCCTGCGATGTATTTTCCGACGACAGCTCACGGAGTCTTTTCACGCCGCCAAAATCCTCCTCGCGCGGTTCACCGCAGCAAAGAGCATCGTAAATTTTCGGCACTTCCTCAAGGTAACCGTCGGGAATATCAGTCAGCCACCTGTCGCCGAGAGCAACAAACAGCTCCTTGCCTTCAGGAAGATTTTGCACCTTAAAAACAGATGAAAATTGGCTGTGGAAGGAATTTCTGTTCACATCGTTTACGCAAGGATCGCCGAGTACCGTCCACGGCCCGTGATATTCTGTAGATACGGCAATTTCCGAAGGGTTTGGGAAATATCCCGTCGTACCAGAAGTTAAAAGGTACATTTTTCCGTCACGTTTGAAAAACGCAGGGGCTTCTCTTGTATAAGGGGGAAGCTGATTTGTAAAGTGTCGGGAGAAAGCGCCTGTAACGTCCGTGTAGTCCTCCGTAAGCTCGGCGCAGATCATCTCCGTATGGCAATGCTCAAAGTATATGTACGCCTTGCCGCTTTCATCCTTAACAAGGTCAAAATCTCCGGATTCCATCTCAAAAAGATACAGTGTTTTTACATATTCAAACGGGCCTTTTATGCTGTCCGCCACAGCGATACCCATATGTTGACCGCCCGGCGACATAAACTTTACCCACATTACAAATTTTTGTGTTTCGTCGCAAAAAAGTATGTGCGGTCTGTCCATTTGAAAGCTGGGATGAAGCTGATGCGTAGGGTCGTCGGGGCGCGGCATTAAAATTATTCCTTCGCTTTGCCAATTATAAAGGTCGCGAGATGAATAAAGCCTTACTCCCCAATGCCATATTTCATCAAGGCCCGTGGTCTTCTCCTTGTTTTCGCCATACCAATAATATGTGCCGTCAATATACATTACAGAGCCGCCGTGGGCTTGGATAGGATTTCCGTCCGTGTCAAGCCAAGGCTGTCCGGGTCTTATGCAATCATACATTTTTATGCCGCCTTTCTATGCGTTTTTTCATATTTTAACACTTGGAAAATGCTATGTCAATACACAATTTCAAGTTTTTATTGCATTATATAAAGATAAAAAGCTTTCCGAAAATCGGAAAGCTTTTTCAATTTATCTGATGCCATAATTTTCAATTATATAATCCATGTCCTTATCGCCTCTGCCGGACAAGTTGATAAGAACAGAGCCCTTGCTCATTTTCTTTGCAAGCTTCATGCCGTATGCGACAGCGTGAGAGCTTTCGATAGCAGGTATAATACCCTCAAGTCTTGACAGCTTATAGAACGCGTCAATAGTTTCTTCGTCGTCGATAACGTCGTATTTTACCCTGCCTATCTCCTGCAAAAATGCGTGTTCAGGACCTGATGACGGATAATCAAGTCCGCTGGCAACGGAATAAACGGGAGCAGGTTCGCCGTTTTCATCCTTGAGCATAATGCTGTTAAAGCCGTGCATAATGCCTTCCGTGCCGTATTTAAGGCTTGCCGCATGGTCGCCAAGCTTCGGACCTCTGCCCAAGGGCTCGATACCGTAAATATCAACGGGATCGTTGAGGAATCCTGCAAAAAGTCCTGCCGCATTTGAGCCGCCGCCAACGCAAGCTACAATAGCTGAAGGAAGATGTCCTGTCATATCAATAAACTGCTCGCGAGCTTCAATACCGACAACGCTCTGGAAATCGCGCACCATCATCGGGAAGGGATGGGGACCCAAAACGGAGCCGATACAGTAGATAGCATCGTTATATTCCTTGCTGTACGCCTCAAAAGCCGCGTCAACAGCTTCCTTAAGTGTCTGCAAGCCGTGAGTTACCTCAACAACGTTTGCGCCAAGTATCTTCATTCTCGCAACGTTAGGAGCTTGCTTTTTGATATCAACTGTGCCCATGTATATATCGCATTCAAGTCCGAAATATGCCGCCGCAGTTGCAAGAGCAACGCCGTGCTGTCCTGCGCCTGTTTCAGCAATAACCTTCTTTTTGCCCATGTATTTTGCCAAAAGCGCTTCACCCATACAATGATTGAGCTTGTGCGCACCTGAATGGTTAAGGTCCTCACGCTTTGCGTAAAGCTGTACCTTGCCGCCGAGCATATCGGAAAGGCGTTCAAGATGTGTAACAGGTGTGGGTCTGCCCTGGAATTCCTTTCTTATTCTGCGAAGCTCCGCAATAAACTTTCTCGATTGGCAAATAGAATAATAAGCCTCTGTAATTTCAGCCATTGCCTTTTTAAGTTTATCATCTACGTAGATGCCGCCGTATTTGCCGAAATACCCCTTTTCGTCAGGATAATTTTCAAAATATGTGTCAAAATTTATACCGTTAAAATTCATTTTATTTTCCTCCAAATATAATACAAATTAAGTTGAGCGCCTTATCAGCTTCGCCATCGTTTCGTTAACAGCATATATTTTTCTCCTTAACTATAGTCATAACCACCGGCTAAGCCGGTGGCTTGCTCAGCCCTATAAGGGCATATTACTGGCAGGGCTGAAAGCCCACCGAAAGATCTGCCAACCGCAAGCGGACTCAAGCTACCGCT
>SVND01000019.1 GCA_015067075.1 Oscillospiraceae bacterium | reverse complement strand
AAAGTTTATTTTGCCGACTCTCATGCGCCTTGGCAACGTGGTAGTAATGAGAACATAAATGGATTAGTTCGTTTTTTCTTCCCAAGAGGAACTGATTTCAATAAGGTGACGCAGGAACAGTTGGACGTTGTTGTTTCTCTGATTAACAATCGTCCTCGTAAATGTCTTGGTTTTTTGTCTCCCAATGATTTTTTGAAAAAAGTGTTGCACTTGGCTTGACAATCTGACGAGCCTTTTTTTGTTCATCTATGACTTGTCAATTTTCCTGACAAGCACTGCATTTGTGAACACAAATACAAAATACGGCATATCCCTTTCGAGATATACCGTATTTCTGAAAACTGTCCTTTAGAGTGACGCTCTAAGTATCGCTCTTTTTTGACACATAAAACTTGTTGACTTTTCAACAAGTTTGGAGTATAATATATACAGCTTTAACAGACGGAGAGGGACAGGGATGGAGCAACGCTTTGAAAGCTTTACCGTGCTTATCGCGAAAATAAGCAAAAACATGAGGAAAATTAAAAATCACGAAATGCTTGAATACGGGCTTAAAAGTCCGCATATTTCTTGTCTGTATTATCTTTATCTGGATGAAAGACTGACGGCTAAGGAGCTTTGCGAAAAATGCGAGGAGGATAAAGCGACTATCTCGCGCTCGCTGGAATATCTTGAGAAGAATGATTATATAGCTTGCGAAACGACGGATAAAAAAAGATATAAAACGCCCCTTGCTTTGACGGAAAAGGGGCGGGAGATCGGAAAAAAGATAGTAGATAAGGTGAGTTTTTTTCTCGATGAAGGCGGCTTTGGAATGACTGAAGAGGAAAGAGCCGTTTTTTATCGGGGACTTAATACTATAAGCGAAAATCTTGAACGAATAACAAAAAATCATTATAGGAAGGAAGAACATCTATGAACAAAACAGACAAAAAATACGAGGCGCTGTTTACACCGTGGAAGATAGGTAATGTGGAGATAAAAAACCGCATTGTCATGTGTCCCATGGGCGGCACGTCGCTTTTCGGCTGGTTTGAGCTTGGCGGATGTCATTTTGACAAGGAAGCGGCAAACCTGTTTCTGAAAAGAGCGCAAAACAACGTGGGACTTATTATCCCTGGAATTGCACCCTTGCGCGACACATTTTGGGGCAAATGGCTTTGGCAAAATCCCAAAATGTTTGACGAGCTGAAGGAGTTTATGGATGAGCTCCATAAAACGGGCGCAAAGCTGTTTGTACAGCTTACGGCAGGTATGGGACGCTCTTGGGCGATAACGGAGCTTGTTGCGCCTTTGCACAAAAATAAATTTACACGCGCTTTGATAAAGCCGATCATTGATACGTCCCACGAGCTTGCAAGCCCAAGCGAGCAGCCGTCACGCTGGGCGCACGATATAATATGCCCTGAAATGACGGTGGAGCAGATACATGAAATAATTGAAGCATTTGCAAAAACGGCAAAGCTTTGCAAACAGGCGGGAGTTGACGGCGTAGAAGTCCATGCCGTACACGAGGGCTATTTGCTTGACCAATTCTCCATTGAATTTTTCAACAAGCGTACCGATGAATACGGCGGAAGCTTTGAAAACCGCTATAGATTTGCAGTACAGGTCGTAAAAGCTATCAAGGAAGCTTGCGGAGAGGATTTCCCCGTATCCCTTCGCTATTCCGTTGAATCAAAGATGAAGGGCTTTTGCGAAGGCGCAATGCCTGGCGAGGAATATACTGAGGTTGGCAGAGCTATGGAAGAGTCGGAAAAGGCGGCAAAATATCTTCAGGATGCGGGATACGATATGCTCAACGCTGATAACGGTACATACGACTCTTGGTATTGGGCGCATCCGCCTATGTATATGCCTGAAAACTGCAACCTTGATGATGTTTCGCACATTAAGAAGTTTGTTGATATTCCCGTTGTTTGCGCAGGAAGAATGGATGCAGAGGTCGGTGCAAAGGCTGTGGCAGAGGGCAGAATTGACGCTGTAGGTGTTGCGCGCCAATTCCTTACAGACCCCGAATGGATAACGAAGCTCATTGAGGACAGACTTGAGGACATAAAGCCCTGTATCTGCTGTCACAGCGGATGCTTCAACTTCTCCTCGTCAAAGGGCCACGCGAATACACAGGACCTTACGGACACTATGGGACTTGCACGGTGTGCACTTAATCCCGAGACGATGCAGTCGAAAAAGTATAGCATAAAGCCTGCTAAAAAAGCGAAGAGGATCGCTGTTATCGGCGGCGGTATAGGCGGCATGGAAGCGGCTATCGTTTGCGCAAAGCGCGGACATACGGTAACGCTTTATGAAAAGAGTGACAAATTGGGCGGTGTATTTATCGCGGCGGCAACTCCGTCGTTCAAGGAAAAGGATCGCGCACTTATCGAGTGGTATAACCGTGAAATATTGAAATATCCCATTGAAGTAAAGCTGAATACAGCCGTGACTGACCTTGGCAAGCTGGATGCTGACGAAATAATCGTGGCGACAGGCGCTGTAGCGAAAAAGATACCTGTAAAGGGCGCGGAAAAGGCGATAGAAGCCATTGATTACCTGCTTGGAAAAGAACCGGTCGGTGAAAACGTGACGGTTATCGGCGGCGGTCTTACGGGATGTGAAATTGCATATGAGCTTTATCTTAAGGGCAAAAAGCCCACTATCGTGGAAATGCAGGATGACCTGATAACGACTAAGGGCATATGCCTTGCAAACACCAGCTATCTCCGCGATTTCTTCAAGACGAATAAAGTTCCCGTACACCTTGAAACGGGCGTTTGCGAAATATCTGACGGCGCAGTCAAGGTAAAGGATAAGGATGGAAAAACCTTTGATATACAGGCAGATTCCGTCATTATGTCTGTGGGCTATAATCCTGCACCTGTGGCGCAGGAGGGCAAGAACGTCCATGTTATCGGTGATGCACAGAAGGTTGGCAATCTTCGCAGCGTTATCTGGGGCGCGTGGGACGTATGTATGAAGCTTTGATTTGAAAAGGAGAGAGAAAAATGATATTAACGCAAGAACAGCAAGCCATCCTTGACGGAGCAAGGGGCGAAACACTTGCAAAGGTAATGAAAACGCTTGTGATGTACGGCGACGCATTTGAAGCGGAAAAGCTTGTCCCCATTACGTCGAAATATAACCACCTTGTAACATCCTTCGGACTTAAGGTAATGTCACCTGTATACGACCTTATGCAGAAGATCCTTGACGCGGACGTTGCATCGGAGCAGAAGTTTTCCGTTGATCCCCGTCCTATTGATAAAAACGTACCCGCAAATTTTTTACAGAATTTTGTGTTTAATAAATTTATGTACACAAAGCAGGATTTTTATGAAAAACAGCTTGAAAAGCTGGGCCTTATGGATAAAGATGCCTTCACCTGTACCTGTTATATGGACGAGGTTGGCAATACTCCGAAAAAAGGCGATGTGCTTTCGTGGGCGGAGTCCAGCGCTGTAGTGTATGCAAACTCTGTGCTTGGCGCAAGATGCAATCGCAACTCGGGCATTATTGATATTATGGGCTCTATAGTCGGTTACGTTCCGTATTTCGGACTTTTGACCGATGAAGGCAGAAAAGCCACGTGGGTAGTCAAGGTACAAACGACGAAAAAGCCTGAGGCTCAGCTTTTGGGCTCGGCTATCGGCATGAAGGTCATGGAGGACGTGCCTTACGTTGTTGGACTTGACAAGTGGATAGGCACGGAGCTTGACGATAACGCAAAGGCTTATCTTAAGGATTTCGGCGCGGCAACTGCATCAAACGGCGCAGTAGGTCTTTATCATATCGAAAATCTTACACCTGAAGCTGTTGAGCTTGCAAGCGCACTTATTGCAGAGGACGCGAAGGAATATATCATCGACGATGCGGAGCTTGAAAGAGTTCAGAAAAATTACCCCGTCGTATGGAAAAATCCCGATGCGAAGCCAAAGCTTTGCTTTGTCGGCTGTCCACATCTTTCCCTTGAACAGCTCAAGACGTGGACTGTGAATATCGAGGAAAAGCTCAAGGAAAACAGCAATAAAAAGGTAAGCATACCGACGGTATTTACTGCTGCTCCGAAGGTGCTTGAAGCTTTTGAAAAGACGGAATATGCCGCTCGCCTTAAGGCAACGGGTGTTATTACCTCGTATATCTGTCCGCTCATGTATATGAACAATCCTCTTTGCAAGAAAATGCCTGTTATTACCTCGTCCAACAAGCTTCGTACGTATACAAGCGCAAAGTATTATACAGACGGCGAGATTTTGGATATACTTACAAAGGGAGGTAAATAAACATGAAAACGTTTCAGGGAAGAGTAGTTACAGCAGGCTGTGTAACAGCCGAGGCTGTTGTCACAAAACAAGGCTTCAATACACTTGCATCCCTTCAAATGGCGCTCCAATTTGGTGATAAGGATGTAAAATGCGGAGATCAGAACAACGAAGAGTTGCATGGAAAGCCACTTATCGGCAAAGCTCTTTGCCTTCCGCAAACTATCGGCTCAACAACGGGTGGACTCGTACTTTATTGTGCTTGCGCAATGGAGAAAAATCCCGCTTGTATGCTTTTTGCAAACCATATCGACTCCCTTGCCGCCGCAGGTGCAGTTTTGGCTGACGTTTGGGTGGACGGCGTTTCAATGCCTGTCGTCGATTGCCTCGGAGAGGAATTTCTCGAATACGTCAAGGACGGCATGAAAATAACGGTTAAAGAAAACGGCGTGGTAGAGGTAGAATAATAAAAAAAGCTTTGCATTACTTTAAGGAGTGCAAAGCTTTTTTTGTTTTTAGTTTAAGATTTTTTGCAGTTAAGAAGCGTTGATAAAGCGATGAGGCAAACGCCGGGATAATAAAGAGCCATGCATAAATGGTTCGTCCAGCCGCCTGCGCTTGAAAACCAAGCGAAAACAAGCATAAGATCGGAAGTGAAAAAGAATAGGCTTCCGATAAAAGCGGAAAGCGTAGCCGATGAAGGACCGTGAATAAGATTTGTAAGGGATTTTGTGAGCATGGATGTTATAATGAGCGCATAAACGATGCAAACGAGCTTGAATATGTCGCTTCTAAAGTCAAAATCGGGATAAAGCAGTAAAAATGCAACGCCGAGCGCACATAAAATGAGCGACAAAGCTATATCGCGCAAGGTGATCTTTTGCAAAAAGCAGTAGCCGATGATGAAAAATACGTGAGCTAAGGCGAAAACGCCTGCACCCAAAACGAAGTTTGAATTGATGAGCGCATCGCCAAGCAAAGCGCAGATCAGCCCCAATGACATAACGGCGTAAAACTTGACGTTTTTCTGCTTTGATGCCAAAGCATATGTAAAATTGATAATACCCATAAGCGCAAAGCCGCTACTGCAAAGACACTTTAAGATGAAATCAAATCCGCCGCCTTGGTAAAAGTAATTTCCCACCAAAACGGCAGAAAATACGAGCAGATTTAAAGCGAAAACAATGCTGTAAAGATTAAGAGCTTTTTTCATACTTCCTCCGACTGTTACAAAGAGTATGTTTTCAAAAGGATATGAAAGCACGATGCAAACATTATAACAAAAATAAAGAAAAAGGTCAATTATTATGTAAAAATATACTGTAAAAAGTGTTGTTTTTAAAAATCTTTTAAATTTGCCACAGTTTTTTGCGATATTTTTAAATTTTTTTTGATTTTTGTATGGACTTTATTTGAAAAATATTATATAATATACCTTACATGAATTAAGCAAAAAGTTTTTTAAAGGAGATTTCACATGAAAAAAGTCCTCAAGGCGTTTGCAGTTATGCTCGCCGCAGTAATGCTCTTATTAACATTTGTCGCTTGCGACAGTAACGCTGACAACCCGAACTTTGCTACAGTTATGACCATCAACGGCACAAAGATAACTGCAGGTGAATACCTCTATTATCTGAGTGAAACGAAGGAGTCCATCCGTTCTCTTGACACAGTCCGCGCTGCAAGCGAATATTGGAAGCTGCCCTTTGGCGATACAGGCATGAACAATCAGGAATATGCTATTTATCTTGCAAAGAACAAGGCGATAAACAGAGTTATTCTTGAACAAAAGATGAAGGAATACGGCTTTAAGCTTTCTGAGTCTGACCTTGAAACGATGCAGACTCTCATGGATTACTACATCATGGGCTTTGACTATGAAGATACAAAGAACGGCACGAAGCTTTTCAAAGAAGCTCTCAAGGATTCAGGTCTTACATATGATATTTTCTATTCCATGCAGGCTACAGGCGCAATGGCTCAGACGATGATCGACGAGCTCTATTCCGCAGGCAAGTCCAATGAAATTACTCAGGACGAGATAAAGCAGTATTACGACGACAACTATGTTCGCGTAAAGCACATACTTATCAGCGTTTATAACAGCGACGGTAAAAAGATGGAAGGCGAAGAGCTTGAAGATGCAAAGGCTCGTGCAGATAAAGCATACGAAAGAGCTACATCTGGTCAGGAGGAGTTCGATTCTCTTGTAACCGAGCTTTCTGAGGACAGCGGCTCCAAGTCTTATCCTGACGGATATATTTTCACGGAAAATGAAACGTCCTTCCCCGTAGAGTTCAACGAAGCTTCTGTTGATATGCAGGTCGGCGAGATCCGCATGATCGAAACTGCTTACGGCTATCACATCATGAAAAAGTACGATATAAACGAGACGTCTACTCTTTTCGATATCAAGCATGACGATGTTTACAATGAGATGGCTGTTCTTCGTTTCCAGGAAATGTTTGACGGCTGGGTAGAAGAGGCTGACGTTGTTGAAATGGAAGACGAGCTTGCAAAGATCAAGTTTGAATACATCTCCACATCCTACGACACAACGGTAACGGCAACTCCGACACCGTCCAAGTAAATCAGGAAAAAACGGGCTGTATGCTCGCTTACGGGAGGCAACAGCCTCCCGTTTTTTATGGAAGAGCAAGGGGAAAACAATGAACGAACATAAAAACGAAAACAAACAAAAAGCACCAAAGCTTAATAAAACCTTTTTACCTGTAACGGCAAAGGAGATAAAAGCTCTTGGCTGGGATGCACCCGATTTTATCTGCGTTTCAGCCGACGCGTACGTTGACCATCCTTCTTTTGGTATATCCATAATATCGAGAGTTGCTGAAAGCTTGGGCGCAAAAGTTGCGATAATTGCACAGCCTGATTGGAAAAGCACGGCTGATTTTGAAAAGCTGGGCAGACCGAAATACGGCTTTCTCGTCAGCGCAGGAAACATTGACTCGATGGTCGCACACTATACCGTAAATAAGAAAAAACGCAGTGAGGATGAATACAGCCCGGGCGGCAAGGCAGGACAACGTCCCGACCGTGCGGCGATAGTATATTGCAACCGTATACGCCAAGCTTTTGGCGATATTCCCATAATTATCGGCGGACTTGAGCCTTCCTTGCGCCGTTTCGCCCATTACGATTATTGGAGCGACAGCGTAAGAAGCTCGATTTTGGTCGACAGCGGCGCGGATATTCTCAGCTACGGCATGGGTGAGCGCTCCGTCGGTGAAATAGTAAAGCGTCTTATGTCGGGCGAGCCTTGCTCGACGATAACGGACGTGCGCGGCACCTGTGTGCTTGGAAAGCCTGATGCCTGCGCATATGATTACGTTATTTGTCCGTCAGCGGAAAGCATAAAAAAGTCGAAGGTGGATTATGCAAAAGCCTGCGCTATACAGTATAATGAGCAAGACCCTGTAAAGGGGAAAGCGATTTTGCAGGAGCATGGCAACAGCTTCGTTATACAAAATCCTCCGCAAACGCCCCTTTCCCGCGAGGAGATGGATGCAGTTTATGCTTTGCCGTATACGCGCACATATCATCCCATGTATGAAAAGGACGGCGGTATACCTGCTCTTGAAGAGGTGGAATTTTCCATTACTCATAATCGCGGATGCTTCGGCGATTGCAATTTCTGCGCGCTGACAATGCATCAAGGCAGAATGGTCACCTCGCGCAGTGAGGATTCCGTTGTAAAGGAAGCGGAGCTTTTGACAACGCTTCCGAATTTCAAGGGCTATATCCACGATGTAGGCGGTCCGACGGCAAATTTTCGTTATCCTGCCTGCAAAAAGCAAACGGAACACGGATTTTGCAAGGGTAAGCGTTGCCTTGCACCTACGCCCTGTAAAAATATTGAGGCAGACCAGACTGAATATGCCCGTCTTTTACAGCGTGTAGCAAAAATCAAAGGTATCAAAAAGGTTTTCGTCCGCTCGGGTATTCGTTTCGATTACCTTATGCTCGATAAAAATACTATGCTTTTTGATACACTTGTCAGAAATCACGTCAGCGGACAGCTTAAGGTGGCGCCGGAGCACGCGTCGGATAAGGTGCTTCGCAAAATGGGCAAGCCGCCTCACAGCGTTTATGAAGCGTTTTGCGAAAGGTTTTATATGCTGACGAAAAAAGCAGGGAAAAAGCAGTATTTAGTTCCTTATCTCATGTCGTCCCATCCCGGCTCTACGCTCAACGACGCTATTGAGCTTGCGCTTTACCTGAAAAAGATAAACTACCATCCCGAGCAGGTGCAGGATTTTTATCCCACGCCGGGCACGGTTTCAACTTGTATGTTCTATACGGAGCTTGATCCGTTTACCTTGAATCCTGTTTATGTGCCGAAAACGGCGGAGGATAAGGCTATGCAACGAGCGCTTTTGCAATATACAAAGCCGCAAAACAGAAAGCTCGTAATGAAAGCCCTTGAAAAAGCGGGAAGACGGGATCTCATAGGCGTATTGGTTAAATAATATGTGTCGGTAGGCGTGTTCTACTATAGAACAGCGTGGGAAGCTTTAGGGAAGGTTAAATTGATAAAAGCAAAAATATAGACATAAGTTGTAAATTTATGTGTTTTTCGCTCGTTTTACTTGCACTTTTTTGAAAACAGGGATATAATACTTGTAGTTTCGGGAGGTGACATGTATGAAGGTCGTCGGAAATATTGATCTGACTTTTTATGCTGAGCGCGAGCATTTGACAAACGAGATGGGCTTTTGCGTAAACCGTCATAATTGTACGCCAAAGGATATTATAACGTACCATTGGCATGATTTTTATGAAATGGAGCTTGTCGTTGAAGGAAAAGCGCTTCATACTGTCAACGGCAAAACGTATACACTTACGCCCGGTGATATGTATCTTGTTACCTCGTCGGATTTTCACTCTTTGCGCTTTGACACACCGAATGTAACTCTATACAGTATAAGCTTTTTGTCGAGAGCTCTTCCTGCTTTTCTTATGAAAAAAATATCGAATCTTGGATTTTCCTGTATATCGCTGTCTAAAAAACAATTTGAACGGATGCGAAGCGAGCTTGATTTTTTCATTGAACAACATGAAGCCGAGAAGCGAACGACTGAAAAGCACCTTGAAAAGAATGCCTTTGAGCGTATTTTGCTTTTATATTTGCAGTACCTGTTTCCAAATGGTGACGCTGACAAGCAAATGAAACACGTTCAGCCAATTCAAAAGGTACTGGCATATGTAATGGAAAACTATGCAAAGCAAATAACGCTTGAAGATGCGGCAAGGGTTGCGGGAATGGAAACCACGTATTTCAGCCGATATTTCAAGCAAAACATGAGTCTGCGCTTCGTGCCGTATCTTAACAAGATACGTTGTAGCGTGGCTGAAGCGTATTTATCGTCGACGGAAATGCCCGTTGAGCAGATCGCTGCCTTGACGGGGTATGCGTCCTCGTCGTATTTTTCAAAGGTGTTTAATAATGCATACGGTCAATCTCCTGCGAGCTATCGAAAACAGCGAAGAGATGGATTTGACCAAAGAGGTGAAAAGAGTGAAACGGAATAAGGATATCGATCTTGCATATATCAGCGATGAAAATGACATATCCGTTGGAGTAGGAATCAACAGCTTCGATCGCAACAGAAAAATAACGTATCATCGGCATGATTATTATGAAATGGAGCTTATTGTTGAGGGCGAGATAACGCATACTGTCAATGATAAGCAATATAAAGCAAAGCGCGGGGACGTATATCTTGTGACCGTGGCGGACTTTCATTCCATAAATTTTGATACGGATGACGTTAAAATGGCTTCCTTGGGCTTTACTCCTCAGGCGATACCGACATATTTAGCGGATAAAGTGATGGCTCTTGATTTTTCAAGCGTATCCCTTGATGTAAATCAGTTTAAAACCATATACAGGGAGCTTGAATTTTTAAAACAGCAGTATGAAAAATCTCCTAAAATGAGCGAAAATGATCTTTTGCGCATTTCTTTTGAAAAGACATTGCTTTTGTTTTTGGACTATATTTCATTAAGTGGAAAGCAAAAAAATACAAGCGGAAATTTACGTCCGCTTCAAAAGGCACTTGATTTTATGCATAAAAACTATGCAAGCCAGATAACTCTTGAGCAAACGGCGGCAGAGGCTGAAATGGTACCGACGTATTTCAGCCGATACTTCAAGCAAAATATGAATATGCGCTTTATGCAATATCTTAACAGGCTTCGTTGTAACGTTGCGGCGGCTTTTTTATCCTCAACAAGTCTTTCCATGGAGGAAATAGCCTTGCGGACGGGGTACATGACCGCATCGTATTTTTCAAAGGTTTTCCGCAGTGTACACGGTATGTCGCCGCTGGAATACAGACAAAAAACAAGTAAAAACAAACCGACAGGCGTTTAAAATACCTGTCGGTTTGATGCTATTTGGCTTGTTTTTCGCCTTTTTTGCGGCGTAAGTGAAGCTGATACAGCTCCTCAGTTGCGAAGGCGAGCTTCGTGACCACGTTTTCATTCGATGGATAGCAGTAAAATGAATCGTTTTCCGTTGATATATCAACGCAGTCGAAAGGCTTTATGTAGCAGTAATCGTACTCGATATGAAGGCTGTTGCTGGAAATGGGCGCACGCTCAATGCGATAGGGTGCTCCGTTATAAAAGCCCTCCAGCGCAAAGCCATTTTCTATATCGTGGGTAAGCTTGGCGTTGCCCAGCTTTATAAAGCGCCAGCAGCGAGGCAGGGAATATACCTCGACATCGCTTCCAAAGCTGTACGTACCTGATAAAACTTGCTGGCGTACTTGATTGCGTTCCCATTCAAACCAATCGGGCACGTGGGAAAACTCCGTTTCGCCGCTTAAAGCGGAAAGTGTTCCGTCCTCGCCAAGATTCCAGCGCTTTGAGCAGGCTTTGCAATAAAGCTCCGTACCGCTTGACGCCATTTGCGACTCGGTAAGGCAATGGGGACACTGATAAAGCACCTTGTGTAAGCCCTCCGCGCGGAACGGCTCCGTAATAAGAATGTTGTTTTCCTTCTGATAGCGATAGTCATCGTAATCAAGAGCTTTTCTGACGGCGGCGTTTATCTCGTCAACACTCATACTCTGTATCTGCTCGGCAGTCAAGATCTGCGTCATGGTCGTATGAAGGGGCACTTTGCGCTTTTTACGGAAGTTCCAGAAAGGTGAATGAAGGTGATTTCCGTGATGTACAACTGCTACTACGGGCACTTTGTTCATTTTGATAAGCTTGCCAAGTGATTCGGGCATATACGAGGTCGTGCCGCAGGGCGAGTATCTTGCTTCGGGATACATGGAAAGAATGTCGCCGCGCTTGAGTACATGGTTTATGGATTTTATAAGATGCAGGTCCATGGTGAATTTTCGCGTACAGATAGCGCCGATGAGCTCCAAAAGCCACGGGCGGCGATAGTATCCGTCGATGCTTACTACGTTGCTGACACGGTGAGGAAATGTGCCAAGAGCAGTAAGCTCAAAGTCGATGAAATACATATGATTGCTCAGCATCATATAGGGCGGCTTAAGTCCGTCCATATTTATTTTTTCTACCTTGTACTTTTTCCCAATAAGTACGATTTTGGAAAGAAGCGAGATCAGTGCAGAAATTATCAGCGGCTGACGTATGGGATATTTGGCGGTATTGTACCGCTTTTTGTTTTTATAATTTACATCCATTTTTTCTCCCCCTTATATCTATAGTCATTATACATGATTTACATAGAAAAAGCAAGTATTTAATTTAACTGCTTGAATTATGAGGTGTAAAATGATATAATTATAAAAATAGAAACGGAGTGGTTTTAATGAAACTGTTTTTAGTCCTTATTTGTATTTTGGCAGGCATAGTGTGTCTTGCTTTGCTTGTTGCATATATATGCTTTCGTATGGCGTTTTACTCTAAAAGAGATAAACGCGGCAGCAGCAGTGTTTTACCCATGGGTGAAATATACGCAAAATACGCAGATGTGATGAAAAATTGGACGGAAAAGGTAAGTAAGATCAAATATGAAGAGATAACTATTACATCCTTTGACGGACTTAAGCTCTACGGTAAATATTATGAGTTTTCCCCGGATTCACCGATGGAAATAATGTTCCACGGCTACAGGGGAAGCGCGGAGCGCGACCTTTGCGGAGGAGTTGAAAGATGCTTTAAGCTCGGCAGAAGCGTTATCATAACGGACCAGCGCGGAAATGGAAGAAGCGGCGGAAATGTGATAACCTTTGGTGTGAACGAGAGTATTGACTGCGCATCTTGGGCAAAATATGCGGCGGAGCGCTTCGGAAATGATAGAAAAATAATTCTTTCGGGCATATCCATGGGCGCTTCGACCGTGATGATGGCGACGGCAAGGGAGCTTCCGGAAAGCGTTGTATGCGTGCTTGCCGATTGCGGCTATACGAGCGCACGGGATATTATCAAAAAGGTTATCTGCGAAATGAAGCTGCCTGCCGATATATTGTACCCGTTTGTCGTGCTTGGTGCAAGGCTTTACGGAAAATTTGACCTTGAAAGCTTGACACCGAAAAAAGCGGTGGCATCAAGTAAGATACCCGTCATACTTTTTCATGGCGAAAAGGATGGGTTTGTTCCCTGCGAAATGAGCTATGAAAATTACGATGCGTGCGTGTCGGAAAAGGCTGTCGTTACTATACCGAATGCGGAGCATGGAATGAGCTATCTCGTTGACGGAAAGCTGTATCTTGAAAAGGTAGCGGAGTTTTCCACGAAGATAGGGCTTGATACATACGTTTATGAAGGTGATATTTTGACGGAAAGAGGAATAGCTTGTGGAAAATAAAGTGCGCACGGTTGCCCTTGAAACAGAGTTTGAAGCGGAAATGAAAAAAGCGGATGTGCCGTTTTCTGAATATCCGCGAGCGCAGATGAAAAGAGAATCATACCTTTGCCTGAACGGAAAATGGCAATTTGAGCTTAAAAACAATGGAAAATCAGTTTTTTCAGGGGAAATAACAGTGCCTTTTCCCCCTGAAAGCAGAATTTCGGGCGCTATGCGTGAAGTTGGCAAAGAAGATGTGATGATATACAGCCGAAGCTTTGCTTTGCCCGAAGGGTTTAACAAAGGCAGGGTGATTTTGCATTTCGGTGCTGTTGATCAGCGCTGTGAGATCTACGTAAACGGCACGAGAGTTGGCGAAAACGTGGGCGGATATCTTCCGTTTTCCTTTGATATAACCGATGCTGTTACTGATGGTGAAAATACGATTTTGGTCACGGCGACAGACGCGCTGGATATGGAGCTTCCCTATGGAAAACAGAGCAACAAGCGCGGCGGAATGTGGTACACGAAAACAAGCGGGATATGGCAAACGGTGTGGCTTGAAAGCGTGCCGACGGAGTATGTGCGTAGCTTGCGCATGACACCGAGTCTTGAAAGCGTTAAGATTGAGGTTGAAGGCGGAGCGAAAGAAAAGAAGCTTATTGTGAACACGGAGCAAGGCGAACGTGAATACAGCTTTGCGGGAAATGAATTTGAGCTTAAAATAGACGAGCCTCATTTGTGGTCGCCTGACGATCCGTATCTTTATGAGTTCACCTTGATATGCGGCGAAGATAAACTGAATTCGTATTTTGCCCTCAGAACAATTTCCGTGGAAAGCAAAAACGGAAAATCGTATATTTGCCTTAATGGAAAGCCCGTGTTTTTTAACGGGCTTTTGGATCAGGGCTATTTCAGCGACGGAATTTTTCTGCCTGCTACGGAAAAAGGCTTCGAAAATGACGTAATCATGATGAAAAAATGCGGCTTTAATATGCTGAGAAAGCATATTAAGCTGGAACCCGAGCTGTTTTACTATTACTGCGACAAGCATGGAATGATAGTTTTTCAGGATATGATAAACAGCGGGAAATACAGCTTTTTTATAGATACGGCACTTCCGACAGTATTTTTGCGCCGTGGAATAAGCCATAGGGTGACGAAAAGAAGGCGTGAAGAGTTTTTGAAAACGTCGAAAGGGATAATCGACAATTTATATAACCATCCGTGCGTTTGTTACTATACGATCTTCAACGAGGGCTGGGGACAGTTTGAGGAGAAAAAATGCTATGAGCTTATGAAAAAATGGGATGGGACGCGTGTTTATGACACGACGTCGGGCTGGTTTAAGACGAAATGGACGGACGTTGAAAGCGATCATATTTATTTTAAGCCCGTAAAGCTGAAAAGTGTTAAGGAAAGACCTATGGTGCTGTCGGAATTCGGCGGCTACTCCTATAAGGTGGAGGGACATTCCTTTAATCTTGATAAAACATACGGATACAGGTTTTTTACGGAGCAAAAAGCTTTTGAAGATGAACTTATCAAGCTGTATGAGAACGAGGTAGCGTCTGCAATAGATCAAGGGCTTTGCGCGGCTGTGCTGACGCAGGTAAGCGACGTTGAGGACGAAACGAACGGACTTTTGACATACGACCGCAAGGTGCTTAAGGTGAATGCGGAAAGAATGAAAACACTGGCAAAAAAGCTTGAAAAAAGATTTGAGGAAAACTTAAAATAACGTGCAAAAAAGGTGCTTACGGATGTTCCGCAGGCACCTTTTTTGAAATACAAGATTTTGCATAATGAATTAATATAATTTTTTACAAATTGATAATATAAGTGTTGACATATGGGCGCTTTGGCTGTATAATCATATTATACATTGCGCGTATAATTATAAAATATAATAAATAAAGGGGAATGGAAAATGGAATCTTTTAAGAAGACTATTGCAAAGCTCTTGGCAATCATGATGATACTTACTTGCTTGCCCATAAATGTAATGGCGGAAGAGCTTGAAACGGATGCCCAGCTTGTGGCGGAAAAAGTCTTGGCAGATGCACCGAAGGCAAGCGTAAATACTGCCGATGTCTGGGACGGCAGTGTAGCTGAAAGTTTCGAAAGCGGAAGCGGCACGGAAGCTGATCCGTATATTATCAAAACAGCGGAGCAGCTTGCACTTTTGTCGGAGCTTGTAAACACAGGTGCGGAGGATATCGACGGTGCTCTCTATGCAACAAAGGCATATAAGCTCGGCGCAGATATTATGCTCAACGACGAAACCTTTGAGTTTATGCCGGATACAGGACTTGTCAAGGTAACGGATGGCACGAATGTTGCATATCTCGGAACGGGTACATGTGGTGACAGTAGCGGCGAAAATACAGTTTTTGACGAAACTGCAAGTGAACGCGGAAAGTGGTACGCATCCGAAGAGGCAACGACGGCAGGTGCGTATAACGGCACGCTTAATATTTGGACGCCGATAGGAAAAGAGAACGCGAAGTTTAAAGGCAACTTTGACGGCGCGAATTTTACGGTGAGTGGCGTATATATCAACACTGGTGAAAATAACCAAGGTCTTTTTGGATATGTTGATAGTGGAGAAGTTTCCAATGTAAATATCGAAAGCTCTTATATAAGAGGAAACTATTGTGTAGGCAGCATAGCTGGTTGGTGCTGTGATGGAACAATAAGCAACTGTGCAAACAACGGATATGTTAGCAATGGTGGCTGGAGCGGTGGTATTGTAGGCTGGAGCGATAGTGGTACTACAATAAATAATTGCACAAACAATGGTGATGTAAGTGGTGAGGAAGGTGCTGTTGGTAGTATTGTGGGCTGGTGTAATGGTACTACAATAAGCTATTGCACAAACATCGGTAATGTAAGCGGTGACACCTATGTCGGCGGTATAGTGGGCTGCTGTATTGATACTACAATAAGTGACTGTACAAACAATGGTAATGTAAGAGGAATCTATTATGTAGGCGGCATAGTAGGAATTTGCGAATATAACATAATAGGCAACTGCAACAATAGTGGCAATATAAGCGGTGGTGACAGGGTCGGTGGCATTGTAGGAGATTGTCTTGGTGGAGCAATAAGCAACTGCATAAATAGCGGCAATATAAGCAGTAGATACATGGCGGGTGGCATTGTAGGATATTGTGCCGATGGAGAAATAACCAACTGCGCAAATAGCGGCAATATAAGCGGTAGTGACGGGGTCGGCGGTATAGTGGGAGTGTGCTATTATGTAACAATAAGTAATTGCACAAACATCGGAAATGTAAGCGGCGGCTATTCTATCGGCGGAATGGTGGGAATTTGTGGTGGAGGTACTACAATAAGTAACTGCAACAATAGTGGCGATATAAGCGGAAGTAGTACAATTGGAGGAATTGCGGGAGTCAGCGAAGGTATAACAATAAGCTACTGCACAAGCATCGGCAATATAAGTGGCGTCGAAGATGTCGGTGGCATTGTAGGATATTGTGCCGATGGAGAAATAACCAACTGCACAAACATCGGCAATGTAATCGGTGACTATTCTATCGGCGGAATTGCAGGAGGTTGTGACGCTGGTGCAACAATAAGTAACTGCTTAAATAGAGGAGATGTAGGTGGTGGTAATGATCACTATAGCTACTGTGTTGGTGGCATTGTGGGAAATTGCTACGGAATTGAAGGGGATGAAGTAACTATTGCAACATGTTACACGATAGGCAAGATTACGGCAGACGGCGTAGTCGTAGATTGTGCAATAGGATATATAAACACAAATGACTATGTCAATGTTGACTACATCTATATCCTCGACACATCGGCGGAAGATAACACTACCTACGGCGGCACGCTTTTGACCGATGCTGAGATGCGTCAGCAGGCAAGCTTTGTGGGATTTGATTTCGAAACAGTCTGGACGATGGATGGTAATCCTGATTATCCGTACCCTGAGCTTATAGGTGTGGAGTTTGACGGCGATTGGAATGGTCCTGTAACGCCGACCCCCACGGCAACGCCCACGCCCACGGCAACACCCACACCGAGTGTGACGTTTACGGAAGGTACGGGTACAGAAGCTGATCCTTTCGTGATATATACGGCGGAAGAGCTTTTCAAAATGGCTGAACTTGTAAATACAAGCGAGGTCTATACCGACGGCGAGCTTTATTCGACGAAAGCGTATAAACTTGGTGCTGATATCATACTCAACGATGAAACCTTCGAGTTTATGCCTGATACAGGGCTTGTTAAGGTAACGGACGGCACAAATGAGGGATATCTCGGTACATATACAGGCGAGATTACGTCATGGACACCGATAGGTACTTCCTCCAATAATTTTAAAGGAAGCTTCGACGGCGACGGACATACAATAAGCGGTATTTTAATTAACACAAACGAAAATTATCAAGGTCTTTTCGGATATGTTTATGACGGAACAATTTCTAACGTAACGATTGAAAATTCCTATATCCGCGGTGGCAATTATGTCGGCGGCATTGTGGGATATTGCGACGATGGTGGCACAATAAGCGATTGTGTAAACGGCGGTGCTGTAAGCGGCTATCGTGTCGGCGGCATTGCGGGAGATTGCAGTGGCACAATAAGCAACTGCGTAAACAGCGGCGCTGTAAGCGGTAGCGGCGATTATGTCGGCGGCATTGCGGGTAGTGGTAGTGCAACCAACTGCGAAAACAGCGGTAATGTAAGCGGTAGCGGCAATAATGTCGGCGGCATTGTGGGTAGTGGTTTTGCAACCAACTGCGAAAACAGCGGCAATGTAAGCGGTAGCGGCGAATTTGTCGGCGGCATTGTGGGTAGTGGTTTTGCAACCAACTGCGAAAACAGCGGTGCTGTAAGCGGTGGCGGCAATCGTGTCGGCGGCATTGTGGGATATTGCCATAATGGCACAATAAGCAACTGCGTAAACAGAGGCGATGTAAGTAGTAGCGGCTATGATGTCGGCGGCATTGCGGGATATTGCTTTTATGGCACAATAAGCGACTGTGCAAACAGCGGTGATGTAAGTGGTAGCTATGATTATGTCGGCGGCATTGTGGGATATTGCTATGGCACAATAACAATAAGCAACTGCGAAAACAGCGGTGCTGTAAGCGGTAGCTATGATGTCGGCGGCATTGCGGGATATTGTGGTGGCACAATAAGCAACTGTGAAAACAGCGGAGATGTAAGCGGTAGTTCAAATGTCGGCGGCATTGTGGGAGAGTGCTATGGTACAGAAGCAAACAAGACAACTATCGAAAAATGTTATTCCGTTGGTGCTGTTACAGTAAACGGTACGCCGAAGGATGTTGCTATCGGTGCAATTGATGAAACGAACAATAATGTTGATGTAAACTACGTTTATATTCTCGATACATCTGCGGCGGATGATATGACATATGGCGGTACGCTTTTGACCGATGCCGAAATGTGTCAGCAGTCGAGTTTTGTCGGATTTGATTTTGACACGGTCTGGACGATGGAGGGCAACCCTGATTATCCCTATCCCGAGCTCAGAGCTTTTGTAAGTGAAGATATTACTGAAATAACAGATTCAAACACAATAAGCTCTGTAACAACTGTGCTTAAGGGCAAGGAAAATGTAGCATACAATGTCAAACAGACGGGTAATTACAGCGTACCTATGCCTGAAGAATTTGATGCAGAACGTACAGCTATGTACAAGGTCAACACAGAGACGGGTGAATACACGCCTGTTCCATATGAAATCGATATGGCAGCATCCACATTTGCCCTTGTTTCTCGTGCATCTGTTGGCAACGTAATAAGCTTCACGGCTGAAGAAGGCGGCGTATATGCCATAGTTCAGGTTGATGTCGGTGACGTAAACTTTGACCTTCAGGTAAATATCAACGATGTTCTCGGTCTGCTTAAGATGGTATCAGATGCTGAAGAAGTATCGTCGCTGAATGACGTTGACGGTAACGATTCGTTTAACATCAATGATATTCTCGCCGTGCTTAAGAAGATTACACAAGTATAATATTAAACGGAGACGGCTTTTAGGCTGTCTCCGTTTTTATATAAAACAAAAACAGCGCACAAAAACGTGCGCTGTAATTTGTTAGTATGACATTTTATCAATGTTGCAGTTTTCAACTGTAACCAAGGCACGCTCGCCGTAGGAGGGATACTCATCCGTATGGGTGTACACATTATCGTAATAGGACAGATGCTTTACGCGGTGTGCGCCCAAAACAGCCTTGTGGCCTGAGATGAATTCATTATGGTGGATGCAGACCTTATCGTGGAACTTTTCCTCGCCGCCCGGTACGGAGGGAACGATTTCGATTGCGTTGCCGTTCCAAAGGTGACCGCAGGCGATAAACTTATTATTTCTTATCTCAACGTCGTCAGCGGGACCGCTTTCATACCAGAAGTTAGCGTCAGCCGCCATTTCTATGCCGCAGCTGGGATTGCAGAAGGTGTTGTTTTCGATAAGAACCTTGCCGCGAGTGGTAATAAGGAATCCGCGGGGACGGTTATTACCTGTTTTACAGCCGTGAAGATGAACGCTTTCAGGCATTGCGGTGTGATTTTCAATTGCAAAGCCCTTGCCGATATATTCGGGGAGCGGTCTGTCGAAGGTAAGGATATCGTGCTTATAGTCAACGAACTCGACGCTTGTTATAACAGCTTCAAAGGTGCGCTTCATAATGCTTTGCTCAACAAAATAAACGGCTTCACCCTCGTTGTAAGCGGCGATATTGTTGTTGGGATAGTTTACAAGGAGCTTATCAGAGGCAAGGCGCTTTTCAAACAAGGTGTATACGCCATGGATATTCGTGCCGTCGTCAAGCATATTCATAAGCTCGCAATCCTTCATCTCGAAGCTGCCCATGCAGTTGACGAAGTGGGTTGCGTCTGCGGTGATGGAAACACAGCGGTCTGCATCGTAGCCTTCCTCATCCTCGCGGCGAAGACGTACGTCGACCTTGTCTAAGAGAATATTACGGGTGCGTTGCATAACGACGCCCATACCGGCGCATTCAAATATGTTTATATTGCGAAGAGTGACGTTTTCGCAACGGTTAAAGAACAGACCGCAATTCATTCTGCCTTCGTTCTGGAACGTCATAACGCTTCCTACGTAAGGCTGTGTTCTGTTCGGCATATGGATGCGGATGTTGCCGTTTTCCAAACGCTCGGGAATAAAATAGTTGTTTTTGAAAAATTCATCGCTGTTTTCATCGGGCTTGCCGCTTCTGAGACAGAAATAATCGTGACCGATAGCCATGGCTTTGCGCTTGATGTCAAATTCTGTTACAAGGAAGCCGATATCGGGGTGCGCCTCGTAATTTTCGGAATAAGCAATAAATCTGTCGCCGCGGATATGTACGGGGTATTTTTTCTCGTCAATTGCAATGTCAAAATAATCCTCGTCGTCATTGTTAGCAACGACAAGACCTTCCGTATGGAAAGGACGATCGTATGCGATGTTGAAATTCTGAACGGTTACGTTCTTTGAGCCGTCGCCTGCAACGGGGAAGATGCCGCCGCTGAAAAGGAAAGTTGCACCGCCGCCGTCGATGGTAATGTCAGAGGCGTTGATAATGGGGAAAATAACTGATTTTTCACCGTGGGAATTGTTTGATACGTTGCAAACGTGCTTTACAGAGCCGCTTTCCTTGAAAAAATACGTCTTTTTGTCGAAAACAAGCGTGCCGCCGCCGTTTGCCTTAAGTTCTTCGATGGCTTTTACGACGCAAGGCGTTATATTTGTGCCGTCAGCGTATTTTAAGTATGAATCAATGTGTACCGTTTTCATATTAACTCCTCATTTCTTTTTATATAAGGCTTTCGCCGTTATTGCTTTATTCGCCGCCGCCTCGTAAAATATCGCCGGGCTTTACCGCAAAGGGAAGCTTTGCCGTGAATATCATACCGGGGTGGGGAGCAGATTCAATGGGCTCGCCGCTTTCGTTGTAAAGCTCTGTTATTGTCAAAGCTTGTCCCGTCTTGCCGGGAGACAGAATCTCGGCACTTTGTCCTGCAATGAGCTTGTTACGCTGAACAAGCGTTGCAACGCCGTTTTCGTCACAGGAAAGAACTGTTGCAAGGTATGCTTTTTCACGGATATAGCCCTTGAACTCCGTTACTTTTGCGTCGCTCATAGGATCGTCAAAGAAAAATCCCGTGTCGTACTCTCGGTGGCTTACACTGCAAAGCTCGTTCATGTAGACGGGGTCATATTTATAATCTAAGGGCGAAGCGTAGTATTTATCTATCGCCATGCGGTACGTATTTGTAACGACAGCCGCGTAATACGCGCTTTTCATGCGCCCCTCTATCTTAAAGCTGTCGATACCGCTTTCGCAAAGCTCTGGAATATGCTCTATCATGCAAAGGTCGCGTGAGCTGTAGGTAAACGTGCCGTGCTCCGTTTGCATTATACCCAGACGGTCGTCAAGGCGCTTTTCCTCGACGGCTTCGTAAAGCTTATAATTCCAGCGGCAAGGCTGAGCGCAAGCACCGCGGTTACCGTCACGTCCTACAAAATGGTTGGAAAGCAAGCACCTTCCGCTGTAGGCTACGCACATTGCACCGTGTATAAAGGCTTCAAGCTCAAGCTCCTTTGATATTTCGGAGCGAATAGCTTTTATTTCGCTGAAGGAAAGCTCACGGCTGAGCACGATCCTCGTTGCTCCCATACGCTGAAACGCCGTGCAGGTCTGCGCGCTGACAACGGAAGCCTGAGTTGAAATGTGTATCTGCACGTTCGGAGCAAGTTCCTTGCAAAGAGATATAACGCCGATATCTGCAACGATGAAAGCGTCGAGTCCGATGTCCTTTATCTTGTCGAGGAAAGCTCGCAAACGAGGATATTCCGTCGTTCTCGGCATAGTGTTTAAAGTGAGATAAACCTTGACGTTTCTTTCGTGGGCGTATTTTACAGCTTCGCAAAGCTCCTCAAACGTGAAATTATCTGCCGCCGCGCGCATACCGAATTCATTTCCGGCAAGGTATACGGCATCGGCACCATATAAAATAGCGGCCTTCATTTTTTCAAAATTACCCGCAGGTGATAAAAGCTCAGGCATATTGTTTACCGCGCCTTTCGTTAATAGTATAAATATTATTTTAACACATAAAAAGGCAGGTGTCAACTGTTTCCAAAGGAAAGAGCACGACATTATTCTATAATATTTGAATGCGAATTACAATACGAAATCGGACATTTTTTTTATGAATTTGGACAGAGTTTGCGGTATATATGAATGTTTTTGCGCTGATAAATGCGACGTTTTATAAAAATTCTCTTTACAAAAATTGCTTTACTGATTATGATACACAAACTGAATAGTTAGAATGGCGGTATCTTTTTTCTTTAGGGAATAATTATACCTTTTTTTGCCATAATCATTTTTAGGCTTTGGTAAAAGCGCAAATTCCATGAAGTGATTATGGTAGAGATGCCCTAATTCTAACTTCAGTTTGTGTAGCAGCAATCGGAGTTTGCGTTTTTCGGTGCGTATAGCTTCGGTTGTACGCACTTTTTTATTTTGGAGGAAAGAAAAATGGGACTATTCAAAGGAATTTTGAAGGTAGGTGCAAGTGCCGTTTTGGTTGCGACAGGAACAGCATCAACTATTCTCAAAGATATGTCTGATACTGTTGGATTTGAAATCGGAACTGAATTGTTTGGTGCGACTAAAGAGTACAGCCTTAATGAAATTCGAAACATGTGGCATTTAGAAGGACCGCAGGAGGAAGACTATGACGAAAACTGTGACGAAGAGTATGACGAAAACTGATAGTTTTATTATTAAAGGGAGGAATATAATATGGGAACACCTGTAAAAAAAATATCTGGACCTGAACGTTATGTATGTACAAACTGCGGAAGAAGTATTAGATGGTCGTCAAGACCTTTAAAGCAAACAACGGGCAAGTGTCCAAAATCTGCAAATGGTAATCATTCTTGGTATAAAGATAATTGACAAGAAGAATTTGATGCAAAGAAAAAATCTCTGCTTGGATTATAAACATATGGCAAAAAAAGAACCGCACTGCACCGAAACGGTTCTTTTTTGCTATGTTCAGAATTTTTAAAGGCTCCCTCCGGGAGGGAGCTGTCAGCGAAGCTGACTGAGGGAGAATGCGGTTGAATTAAGCTAATTGATATTTTTTAGCTGCGAAAGCTCCTTCCGTCACGGCTTTGCCGTGCCACCTTCCTCTCGGAGGAAGGCTTTTACGACGGAGTCGATATACTCACATACTCCTTGAAAATTTGTATTAACCTGATGATTTGTAAACCGTATAATTTTAAGGTTATATCCTTCGAGGATTTCTGTGCGAAATTCATCCTTTTGGCTACCCTTTTCGGTAAAGTGCTGTGAGCCGTCAATTTCTATAACGAGCTTTGCTTTGTGACAGTAAAAATCTGCTATAAAATTATCTATTGCTTTTTGACGCTGAAATCTAATTTCATATTTTGATAAAAAATCATACCATAAATGATTTTCTTGTGGCGTTGCATTTTTGCGAAGATTTTTTGCAAGAGTAATATTTTTCTCATTATAATTAAGCGACATATTTACTCCTCCTGAATTTTTATTAGTTTATTATAACACAAAATATACAAAGAGACAACTTTGTTGTTGGCTTTTTGTATATCCTTATGATGAATGAATATATTTAAATGTTTTACAGTATATATTACCTTTTTTTGGCGCATAATAAATGCAGTAACAAAGAAAAGGAGCATTATTATGTCAAGATTTACTTTACCGAGAGATATTTATTTCGGTGCAAACGCCATAAGCGAGCTTAAAAACCTTCAAGGGCACAAAAAAGCGATAATCGTTACAGGCGGAAGCTCCATGCAAAAGCATGGGTTTTTGCAAAAAACGGAAACAGTACTGCGCCAAGCGGGGCTTGAAACGAAAATTTTCGAAGGTGTTGAGCCTGACCCGTCTATTGAAACGGTAATGCGCGGCGCCGAGATGATGCAGCAATATCAGCCTGACGTGATAGTAGCTATCGGCGGAGGCTCGCCCATTGATGCGGCAAAAGCCATGTGGGTATTTTATGAGCATCCCGAAAGAAGCTTCGACGATATAAAAGAGCCTTTTTCCATACCGAAGCTGCGGAAAAAAGCTATATTTGTTGCCATACCGTCTACAAGCGGCACGGCTACGGAGGTCACGGCTTTTTCCGTTATAACAGATTATACGACGAAAATTAAATATCCCTTGGCTGATTTTGAGATAACGCCTGATATTGCCGTTTTAGATACGGATATCCCCATGACTATGCCGAAAGCGCTTGCGGCGCATACGGGAATGGATGCTTTTACCCATGCAGTGGAGGCGTACGTTGCATCGGGCAGGTCTGCTTTTTCCGACCCCCTTGCTTTGCAGGCAATATCTGATATTTACGGCAATATCGTCGCATCATATAACGGTGACGCCGATGCAAGATGTGCCGTTCATATGGCGCAGTGCCTTGCGGGAATGGCTTTTTCCAACGCTCTTTTAGGTATTGTACACAGCCTTGCTCATAAAACGGGAGCTGAATTCAAAATTCCTCACGGTTGCTGTAACGCCATACTTTTACCTTTTGTTATACAGTATAATTCAAAGATCTGTATGGATAGATTTGCTCAAATAGCGCGTTATATAGGACTTTGCGGCGCAACGGACAGACAGCTTACAAATTCTCTTGTTTGTGAAATAAGAAAGCTTAACGGAATGCTCGGTATCGGTGCTACCTTCCGCGAAAACGGTGTGACACAGGAGCATTTTGACGCGGCAATAGATAAAATATGCGAAAACGCTTTGCTTGACCCGTGCACAGGTTCAAATCCCCGTGAAATTGATTTTAACAATATGAAAAAGCTTATGGAATGTGCGTTTTACGGAAATGACGTAACATTTTGATTAAAAAAGCATTGCACAGGAATTGAAATAGTGGTATAATATTATAAAAGATTTTATACAAGGGGATCGTGAAAATGGATTACAAAAAACTGCAAAACGGAAGCGATATTCGCGGAGTTGCACTTGAGGGTATCGAAGGACAGCATATAAATCTGACGGAGCAGGCTTGCGTCGATATAGGTCGCGGCTTTGCACTGTGGATACGTGCGCGTCTCGGCAAGGACGATATACGCATCGCCGTAGGCCGCGACTCGCGTTTGTCGGGCGAAGCTTTGTCAAAATGGATATGCGGTGCGATGGCACAGCAGGGCATGAAGGTTACCGATATCGGTATGGCTTCAACACCTGCCATGTTTATGAGCACGGTTGTGGGTGAGGAGCCTTATGACGCATCCGTTATGATAACGGCAAGCCATTTGCCCTTTAACCGCAACGGATTTAAGTTTTTCACAAAGGATGGCGGACTTGAAAAGCAGGATATTGCTGCCATACTCGCTTATGCCGAAGCGGATGAACAGACAGGTCTTGCACCGTCTGATGTAGCAAGCGGTGAATTTATGGACGCATACGCTGCTGTTTTGGTCGATAAGGTGCGCACGGCGACAGGAGAACAAAAGCCTCTTGAAGGATTTAAAGTAGTCGTTGACGCAGGAAACGGCGCAGGCGGTTTCTATGTAGAAAAGGTGCTTGCCCCCTTGGGCGCTGACACAAAGGGAAGCCGTTACCTTGATCCTGACGGTTCGTTCCCCAATCATATTCCCAACCCTGAGGATGCTACGGCTATGGCGGCGATAATGGAGGCTGTTGCCGAAACAAAGGCTGATCTCGGTATTATTTTCGACACAGACGTTGACCGTGCAGGCGCCGTGCTTTCCGATGGAAGCGAGCTTAACAGAAACAGAATCATCGCAATGCTTGCGGCTATTTTGCTTCGCGAGCATCCGGGCACAACTATCGTTACAGACTCTATCACCTCAACGGGACTTGCCGCATTTATCGAAAACCGCGGCGGTATTCATCATCGCTTCAAAAGGGGCTATCGCAACGTAATTAACGAGGCTATACGCCTTAACAATAACGGACAGGATTGCCAGCTTGCAATGGAAACTTCGGGCCATGGCGCGCTGATGGAAAATTATTTCCTTGACGACGGTGCGTACCTTGTTACAAAGCTTCTTATTGAGCTTGCACGCGGCAAGAAAGAGGGATATACGCTTGAATCGCTTATTGCCGACCTTGCAGAGCCTGCGGAAAGCAAGGAGCTTCGTTTTAATATAATCCCCGAGGACTTCAAGACTTACGGTCAGGATGTGCTTGCAAAGCTTGAAAAATATGCTCAGGAGAAGGAAGGCTGGTCCATTGCACCCAACAATTACGAGGGTGTCCGTGTAAACCTTGACAAAGAGCATGGCGACGGCTGGTTCCTGCTTCGTCTCAGCTTGCATGATCCCCTTATGCCTCTTAACGTTGAGTCTGACTCAAAGGGAGGCGCGATCACTATTATAAAAGAGCTTGCAGGCTTTCTCATGGCTTGCGACGGCTTGGATACGGCAAAGCTCGCTGAAATAATCGCATAAATGACAAAATAGCACGGAAAGCTTCCGTGCTATTTGCTTGAAAAAACACCCGTATAGCAAAAAAGCTGTACGGGTGTTATGAATTTTTGGGTTAAACCTTATCCCTCAAAAAATTTACTACATCACCGATAGTTTCGATACCTTCCGCATCTTCATCGGCAACCTGAACATCGAATTCCTCTTCAACAGCCATTATCAGCTCGACAACGTCGAGAGAGTCTGCACCGAGATCTTCAAATGTAGTGTTTTCTGTTATTTCGCTTTCATCAACGCTGAACTGTTCAGCGACGATAGCTGTAAGCTTTTCAAAAATCATTATTGAGCACCTCCTTCGGTAATTAACGCCTAAATAGATTTATATATAAGATAATATTCATATTGAGGCTTCTTGTCAAGTCTTTTTTATAAAATTTTTAAAAAAATTTATAAAAATTACTCTTTGTCATCTGTGTAATTGGCAACTGACTCTTGTATATCGTCGATAACGCCGCTTTTTGAGTATTCGCAAGCGAGCTTGATCGCATTTTTAAGTGCGTACGCATCGGAGTTACCGTGGCCCTTTATTACGGGTTTGCAAACGCCGAGCAAGGGAGCGCCGCCGACCTCTTTGGAGCTTGTCTTCTTGCGCATATTCTTTATGCCCTTCATTACAAGGAGCGCTGCAATATTTCCGCTGAAGCTTCCGACGAAAACGTCCTTTATAAGGTTGTTTACCAGCAAAGACATACCCTCGCAGGCTTTTATAAAGATATTGCCTGAAAATCCGTCGGAAACGAGTACGTCGCATTCGGCGGAGAAGGCGGCAGGTCCTTCGATGTTGCCGACGAAGTTGAGCCCCGATGTTTTAAGAAGCTGATGGCTTTCTATATGTAGGTCTGTCCCCTTCGTTTCCTCGGCACCGTTATTCAAAAGTCCGACGCGGGGATTATTGACCTTGAGAACCTTGCTTGCGTAGATAGTGCCCATAAGTCCGAACTGAAGCAGATATTCAGGCTTGCACTCGACGTTTGCCCCTGAATCGATTATCAAAAATCTGCCCTGAAGATTTGGCGCGCTGGGAGCAAGTGCGGCACGGCGAACACCCTTAATGCGCTTTACTATCATTGTAGCACCTGTGAGCAACGCGCCCGTGTTACCGCAGGAAACAAGTCCGTCACCCTCACCGTTGCGAAGCAGAGTGAGCGCAACAGCCATGGAAGAGTCTTTTTTTGCCTTTATAACGTCTGTGGGAGCGTCGTTCATATCCATAACGGTAGCGGCATCAACGATCGTTACGGTGCTTGCATCAGCTTTATTTGCTGTAATTGCTCCGCGTATTTCACTTTCCTTGCCGACGAGAGTAAGCTCGAGTTCATCACCAAATTGTGTTTTTGCGTCCAATGCGCCCTTGACGAGCTCAGCGCATCCGAGATCGCTTCCCATAACATCGACTATAATTCTCATATAAATTTACCGCGCCTTGTAAAAAGGCATCCTTTCTTTGTGCGTTAAAGCACAGCGTTTACTTTTTCTTTTATAATTGAAATTTCCTTGAGAGCCCGTTCTCCGTAAAGACGCTTTCGGTCGCTCTTTTTGACCTTTCCTTCGATGGAAGCAAAAATACCGAAATTTACATTCATCGGCTGAAAATCGCCGCAATTATACTCGCTGATATAATGAGCGAGAGAGCCGATTGCTGTTTTTGAGCTGAAATCAATGTGTTCTGCGCCCTTGATACGGCGAGCCAATGAAAGCCCCGCGACAAATCCCGATGAAGCTGATTCTATGTACCCCTCAACACCTGTCATCTGACCTGCGAAATATATGCGGCAGTCCTTTTTCAGACTGTAATCCGAAGATAAAAGGCCGGGAGATTGAAGATACGTGTTCCTATGCATAACGCCGTAACGGAAAAATTCGGCGTTTTCAAGACCGGGAATCATGGAAAACACGCGTTTTTGCTCGCCGAATTTAAGGTGAGTCTGAAATCCGACGATATTATACATTGTGCCTTCTGCATTGTCGCGGCGAAGCTGTACAACGGCGTAAGGCGTTTTGCCTGTTTTCGGGTCTTCAAGGCCGACAGGCTTTAAAGGACCGAAGCGCATTGTATCGTAACCGCGCTTTGCCATTATTTCAATGGGCATACAGCCTTCGAATACGTTTATTCCTTCGTCTGCGCCGTGTACTTGTGCTTCCTCTGCGGAGATAAGCTCGTTATAAAATCTGTCGTATTCGTCCTTGTCCATGGGACAATTTATGTAATCAGCACCGCCTTTGTCATAGCGCGCTTTGAAGTACGCTTTGTCAAGGTCAATGGAATCGAATTGCACAATGGGAGCTGCGGCATCAAAAAAGTGCAAGGGTGTACCGCAAATGCGTTCAATTTCAGGGGAAAGCCCGTCTGACGTAAGCGGCCCTGTGGCGATGATAACGTAACCGTCGGGAATTTGAGTGACCTCACCGCTGACAACGGTGATATGCGGGTCGTTTTTGATGCGGCTTGTGACGAGAGATGAAAAGCCTTCGCGGTCGACAGCCATTGCGCCGCCTGCAGGCACTCTCGTTTGACGGGCACAGTCCATAATGAGTGAGCCAAGCTCAGAAAGCTCCTGCTTAAGTACACCAATAGCGCTTTCAAGCCCTTCGGCACGGAAGGAATTGGAGCAAACAAGCTCTGCAAATCCCTCACAGCTGTGAGCGGGAGTATACTTTTCGGGCTTCATTTCATAAAGCGTTACATCAATGCCGTGGCGCGCCAGCTGGTATGCGGCTTCACAGCCCGCAAGACCTGCGCCGATAACATTTACAGTCATTTTATTTCTCCCCGTTTTTTCTTTCAGTTGTGTATCCGCAACCGTCCTTAAGGCAATGTGTCACACCGCGAGAACGTGACTTTTTAAACAACGGGGAGCCGCACTTGGGGCAAGCATCCTTGATAGGAGTATCCCATGTCATGAAATCGCATTTTCCGTGGTTTTCACAGGCGTAGTAGCGATCGCCCTTTTTGGATTTGCGTGCAAGCATTTTACCGCCGCACTTGGGGCATTTGCCGTCCGTTTCCACAACTATCGCTTTTGTATTTTTGCAAGTGGGATAGCCTGGGCAGGCAAGGAACTTGCCGAATTTACCTGATTTTATGACCATATTTCTTCCGCAAAACTCACAAACCTGATCTGTGACCTCGTCGGGCACGGCGATCTTTACACCGTCAAGATCCTTTTCTGCGGCAGAAAGAGTGTTTTTAAAATCCTTATAGAAGCTGTCAAGAACGGATATCCAATTCGTACCCTTTTCGATATCGTCAAGCTTCATTTCCATATCGGCTGTGAATTTATAGTCGGCAATATCTGAAAAATGCTTGAGCATAATATCCGTCGTTACCTCGCCGAGATGGGTGGGCTCAAGATGCTTGCCGTTTTTCGCAACGTATTCACGCTGGATTATGGTGGTGATCGTGGGCGCGTATGTGCTGGGTCTGCCGATACCGCGTTCTTCAAGAGCTTTAACAAGTGTTGCTTCCGTATATCTTAAAGGAGGCTGAGTAAAATTCTGTTCCGTCAGAAGCTTTTCAAATGCAAGAGTATCGCCTTGCTTCATAACGGGAAGCTTCTTTTTCTTTTCTTTATCTTTTTCATCATCCTGAGCTTCCTCGTAAAGGCATAAAAATCCGGGGAAGGAAACCTTTTCGTCGCTGGCACGGAAAATGTAATCTCCTGCCTCGATCTCATACTGAATACTATCTATCTTAGCGGCAGCCATCTGGCTTGCAATAAATCTTTCCCAAATCAGCTTATAAAGCTTATATTGGTCGGAATTAAGGCTTGCTTTAACGGATGCGGGAGTAAGCTCGGGCATAGAGGGACGAATAGCTTCGTGCGCGTCCTGTGCGCCTGCTTTTGTGGTATAGCTTCTTCCGCCGTTGGGATAATATTCGCTTCCGTATGCGGAAAGAATATACTTTTTTGCCGCTGCCTTAGCATCGTCGGAAATACGCGGAGAGTCGGTACGCATATAAGTGATAAGACCTGTAGTGCCGATATCGGGAAGGTCTACGCCTTCATAGAGCATCTGTGCTATCTGCATGGTCTTTTTAACGGAAAAGCCAAAGCGTCTGGAGGCTTCCTGCTGAAGGGTGGAGGTGATAAAAGGAGGCGCAGGGTTGCGCTTCTTCTCAGTTTCCTTGACGGAAGCGACGCTGTATGATGCGCTTTCGAGCTCCTTTTCTACCTTTTTGGCTTCTGCCTCGCTTTTTACCGTGAGCTTTTTGCCGCAGTAAGAATAAAGACGCGCTTCAAAGCTCTTTGCGGGCTTGCCGCCTTTTAATACGGCATCTATTTTCCAAAATTCCTCGGGAACAAATGCTCGTATCTCATTTTCACGGTCTACGACAAGACGCGTTGCAACGGATTGAACACGTCCTGCGGAAAGCCCCTTGCGTACCTTGCGCCATAAAAACGGGCTTATCTTATAGCCGACTATACGGTCGAGTACACGGCGCGCCTGCTGTGCATCGACTACGTTCATATCAATAGGGCGGGCGTTAGCCATGCCGCTGATGACGGCGTTTTTTGTTATTTCATTGAAAGTGACGCGGTTGTTGGCGCTTGCGGGCAGAGAAAGTATATGGGCAAGGTGCCATGAGATAGCTTCGCCTTCGCGGTCCGGGTCAGTTGCGAGAAAAACAGCTTCGCTTTTTTCGGCCGCGGCTTTAAGATCCTTTATAAGCGCGCCCTTGCCGACGATGTTGATGTATTCAGGCTTGAAATTGTTTTCAAGGTCTACACCGAGCTTGCTTGTGGGCAGGTCGCGGATATGACCGTTGGAGGCGATAACGCTGTATCCGCTTCCAAGGTATTTTTTGATTGTTTTTGCTTTTGAAGGTGACTCGACGATTACGAGCTTAGACATTGTGCAGTGTTCCTCTTTCGTTAAAAACTTATTTATGACTGTTCTCCGCAGGCTGAAAAACAAGCGGAAAAGTTAGTGCATTATCATTTTACTCTTTATCATAACAGCTTTTTTTGAATTTATCAATATCTTTTTTTAATTTTTTTTAATTTTTTTTGAAAATGTCGGCGATTTGAGTAAAATAATATAAGTATATCTACATATTAAAGCGAAAAAACTTGACATTATGGTGTAAAAAGGGTAAAATATAATATTAGTATGGGTTTATATGCTCACGTGTATGCAGATAATATCTGCGATAAAATCAGCATTTTTACGGAGGATTTTTTATGGGCAATTCAAAAAAAGCCGCAACGAAAGCTTCGGCTAAAAATGAGCCTGCCGCAAAGCTTCACTGCGGATTGGATAAAGGCTCGTGGACTGTATTGGTTTTTGGAATAATAGCGCTGGCTGTTATTTTCATCATTGCCTCCAATATTCTTGTAGCGGAATATACGTTCAAGCTTGAAAAAGACGGTGTTCCTTACGTTGGTGAATGCACGGTCGGAGGAAAAGCTGTTGCCGTGTCCGACGGTTCCGTTGTCGTGAAGGCAGGAAAGACACTGCGAATTGACGGTATAACGGAAGCTGACGGATACACCATAACGGAAAAGATGAAAAACGGTTATACTACCGATAATCTTTTTCATAAGGCTGTTTACGACGAAAACGGAGTTACCGTTCGAGTTGCAAATAACGATCTGCTGATGTTCCTTATGTGGTGGGGCTTGCTGTTTGTTTTAGGTATCGCGGCTCTTCCGCTTACCAATAAGATATTCCCAAAGTTTGCCGACAAGGGCTGGGGCCTTTCAAAAGGAATCGGACTTTTATTTGCGTGTATAACAATGTGGACGCTGTCCATAACACACATAATGCCGTTTTCTGCGTTGTTTTGCGTTGTATCCATAGTGATAGTCCTCGTGGTTTCCGTGATCGTCGGCAGAAAGGATTTTGCACCGTTTACAAAGCCTGACGGATCGTCTGCTATGAAGATAATCGTAGGTCAGGAGATCCTTTTCGCAGCGTTGCTGCTTTTCTGGACTTTTGTAAGAGGCTTGCGCCCCGAAATATATTCCATTGAAAAGTTTATGGATTACGGCTTTATAATGACGCTTTTGCGCACGGATTATCTCCCGTCACCTGACCTTTGGCTTGCAGGGGAGAACATCAATTATTATTATTTCGGTCAGTATATCTATACGTTTATGATAAAGACGCTCGGAATAGAAGCGTCAGGCGGATATCAGCTTGCACTTGGTACCACATTTGCGGCGACCATAGGCTTCTCTTTTAATCTTTGCTATAACCTTATTTCCTGCGCGCTGTCAACGGGAAATCCCATATACGGTAAAGGCATATTGCCTAAGCGCGCCATGCCTGTCGCAGGCGGAATTATCGGTTCGTTCCTTATCGCAGTCGGCGGTAACGGCCACAGCTTTTTCTACGGAAAAAACCACCCCGGCAACTGGATATTGCAGATACTGAAAACGCTCGGACTTATGCAGGGCGATCCCTACAGCAATGCAAACGACACTTATTGGTATCCCGATGCCACACGTTATATCGGATATAACCCCGAAACACAGGACAAGGTAATACATGAGTTCCCTTATTACTCTTTCCTTTTGGGTGACCTTCACGCACACGTATGCGACCTTGCCTTTGTAATCGTCGGCGTTGCAGTTGTAATGGCGCTGTTTATGAGAAACACGGAGTATATTTTCACAACGCTTGAGAAAAAGCCGTCTGCTGTTATTAGATCCGTGCTTCCCCTTCAGGTAATAGTTTTCGGTGTGATGCTGGGTATTTTCCAGATGACGAATTTCTGGGACTATATCATTTATACACTTTTCAGCGGCGTTGTGATCCTTGTAAAAAGTCTTTATGATGCGGATAAAAACGGGCAAAAGCTTTTCGACAAAACGTCGTGGCTTATTGCGGGCGGTATAATTGCAGTTATCGGACTTACGTTCCTGCTGTTCAATGAAAAGCCGCTTGTAGCTTTCCCACTTTATGTGCTTAGCGCGGCGGCAGGTATATATTATGTATATAAGCACGATACTCCTCTTGTCCGTACTGCCGCTTATGCAGGCTCCGTAATGTCGCTGTCGTCCCTTACGGCACTTGGCTTCAACATTGGCTTTACAATGATGTCCAACAAGATAAATATCGTTCCTTATAACACAAGCAACGCACAGTTTTTGGTGCTTTGGGGCGTATCTCTTTTGGCGGCGTTTTCACTTATCGGATATATTTTATGGGAAAAGTTCCAGAAGAAGGACAAAAAGGACGAAAAAGCATTCAAGAGAGCACCGTTTGATTTTGGCAAAAATATTACGACAGTCGATCTTTTTGCAGGCCTTTTAGCCGTATGGGCACTGTTCTGCGTATATGTGCCTGAGCTGTTTTACGTTGTTGATATTTATTCAGGTCACGTTCGCTCAAACACGATGTTCAAATTCACTTATCAGGCGTTCATGCTTTTCGGCATCGTCATAGCATACGCTGTTTTGAGAATTCCCGTTTTGCGTGAAAAAGATGAAAAAGCTCCGAAGCGCAAGGGAAGCAAAGCTTGGCGAGTGATTGCGATAATATTGGCATTTTGTCTTATAATCCCCGCTTGCTATCCGTTCTACACAACGGAGCAATGCATGGGTAAGCTTACAAGCGAAAATTACGACGGTCTTGAGGGCTTGACATATTACGGCACGCTTAACAGCAACAGGGTAACAAACGACGGCAGCGGTGTAGGTGACACATGGTCTTACGTTGAAACTGCCCGTTGGATAAATGAAAATATAGAGGGCTTGCCCGTTATCGTGGAAATGCACGGAAAGAGCTATACGGATAACTGCGTTATTTCCGCGTACACTGGACTTCCGACCATAGTCGGCTGGGAAACACACGAGCGCTTGTGGCGCTTTGATCCCGACAGCCAGAACAGCTCTTACCAGATGGTCGTAGACAGACAGAAGGAAGTTGATACGGCGTATATGTTCAGCGATGAACAGGCGGCAATGAGTATTTTGAAAAAGTATAATGTTGAATACATTATTTTGGGCGATCTTGAACGCTCCGCATTGCCTGAGCTTAACGAAGAAAAGCTTCTTTCTCTTGGTGAGGTCGTATATTCGTGCGACAGCAAGCTTGTAAACGGCAACCCGACTTACGTTATTAAGGTTGATACATCGCTTTACGATGCAGTTCAATAACCGTTAAGCCTTGGAGGAAAGGCTTTATGCGTTTCTATAAAATTATATCAATTATATTAGCTGTTGTAATCTCAATGAGTGGCTGTTCTGCTATAGGACAGCCCCTTGGTGAGAAAAATACACCTGTACCAACGGTAATTGAAGGATATACGGCGAAAGGTGTCGGATCGGCAAAGACACTTGAAGGAAGCTGTTTTATCGTCAACGTGTTTTTGAGCGACGACAGCTCCAAGTGGTCTGACGAGGATAAGCACGGAGCACTGGTTTATCTTGAAAATGCGTTGGAGTTTTTAATGGCGCAGGCGGATAGATACGGCAAGATGCTTTCGTTTTCTTTTACGGACGAGGATGCCTCCGCTAATATAAAGGTGAGTGGGGAGCTTCCAAACGATTCTGAAGGAATGAACAAGCTTTTTTCCATGATGGAAGAAAGCGGAATGTCGATAAAACGGCTTGAAGAAAAATGCGGACTTGAGAATATGCTTGAGCTTTACGATAACGTTTTTTTTCTGATATTTGTAAATAAGCAGGGAAGAAGTTATTCCTTGATGTACGACAGCCAATACAGCGACTGCGAGGAGTTTTTTTCAGAACGGTCTGTCTTGTTTTACAATACGGACAGAAACTATAAATATTGCGCAAATGCGGCTGTATATGCCCATGAAATTTTACACCTTTTCGGTGCTGCCGATATGTATCAAGGCAGTAAGCATGAAGATATGGGCAGTATTTATGAAAAAGATATAATGAACAAAACGCCTTTTGATATGACGGACGTTTCTATTGAAGCTTTTACTGCTTTTTGCGTAGGGCTTGCGGACACGAGGGCAGGTGAAGCAAAATGAAAAAAATAATTTGCTTGCTGATGGCGGCTGTTGTTTCTTTGTTTTGCGGCTGCACGCCGAAAAGCCATACATCACATTTTTTCGCTATGGATACCGTTATGACGGTAACGGCTTACGGCGACGGCGCAAAGGACGCTTGCCAAGCGGCGGAAAAGCTGATTTTTCACCTTGCAAGCCTTGCTGACGCATATGACGAAAAAAGCGATATAGGAAAAATAAATTCGAACAGCGGGAAATATGTTACGGTGTCGAATTCTACTGTAGAACAGATTGAAAAAGCAAAGGAAATTTGCGAAAAAAGTCTCGGGGATTACGATATAACCGTTCATTCCGTGTATGATGCATGGGGCTTTACAAAAGAAAATGCGAAAGTGCCCGAGGATGAAATTATTCACCAGCTTCTTGAAAAAGTCGGCGGTGAAAGGGTACATATAGGCGAAAACAATACCGTCATGGTGGACAGCGGCACTCAAATCTCACTTGCAAGCATTGCAAAGGGATATGCCTCTCAAAAGGTGGCACAGCTTCTTTCCGAAAAAGGAATAAGCTCGGCTGTTATTGATCTTGGCGGAAATATTTACGTGCATGGCAAGAAAGCTGACGGCGAAAAATGGCGAATAGGAGTGCAGGATCCGTTTGAAAACGGCGGTGTGGCAGTAACGCTGAGTGTTTGTGACACGGCTGTTGTGACAAGCGGAAGCTATCAGCGGAATTTTACGGAAAACGGTGTGATGTACCATCACATTATTGATCCGAAAATCGGATACCCCGCTGATAATGAGCTTGTTTCGGTGACGGTGGTTTGTGAAGACGGCGCGTATGCCGACGGACTTTCCACGGCGCTTTTCGTCATGGGACTTGACTGCGGTACGGAATTTTACAAGGAAAACGGCGGATTTGAAGCTGTTTTTATAACAAAGGACGAGAAAATGTACGTGACAAAGGGTATTGATGCGTCATCGGCAAAATATGATTTGACGTACATTGAATAAACGTATGAATATAACGAATAAAAAGCTTATATTGATATTTGCTCTGCTGATGCTCGTTTGCGTTGCGGCTATAGTTATAATGCAGACGACAGCGCAGACGGCGCATATTGCTGAAATATACAGGGGAAATGAGCTTCTTTACAGCGTTGACCTTGACGCTGTGACAGAAAGCTATACCATTGACCTTGGAACGAATACGGTACGTATTGAAAACGGGCGCATATGTATGGAAAGCGCTGATTGTCCCGATAAGCTTTGCGTTAAACGCGGAGCTGTAAGTACGGGCGCTTTGCCTATTGTATGCTTGCCAAATAAAATATACGTTACGGTCACGGGAGGCGGTAGCTACGATGCAGTTTCGGGATAGCTTGCGAAAACTTACTGCAACGGCTGTGCTGACGGCAGTTGCGCTAATAGTTTTTGTGGTCGAGGCACAAATTCCGCCAATAGTGCCCCTTCCGGGAATAAAGCTTGGCTTGGCAAACGCAATAACGCTTATCGCCATGGAGCTTTTAGGGAAAAGATATGCGGCTGGTTTAGTGCTTTTGCGAATCGTGCTTTCCGCCGTTTTAACGGGGACGCTCATGTCGTTTTTGTACAGTCTTTGCGGCGGTGTGCTCAGTTTAGCGGTGATGTGCATGGTACACAAGCTTTTAGGCTCATCAAAGCTATGGGCGATAAGTGTTTTGGGCGCTATTGCCCATAATGCAGGTCAGCTTTTAGTGGCAATGCGGCTTTTGGGATTTGGCGCTGTGATAGGATATTTGCCGACGCTTACTATATCGGCGATAATTTGCGGTGCGGGCGTTGGATTATGCGCGCAGGCTGTGTCAGCACGGCTGAAAAATATGAAAATAATTTAGTTTATATAAAATAGCGAGAAGGAATGTTGTAAATGTTATCTGATATTCAAATTGCATCTGCGACGAAAATGCTGCCAATAACTGAAATTGCAAAACAGCTTGATATCGACGCAGACGATATAGAATGCTACGGAAAGTATAAGGCGAAGCTGTCGGAGTCACTTTATAAAAAGCTTGCGGGCAAAAAAGACGGTAAGCTTGTGCTTGTAACGGCAGTAAACCCAACTCCTGCAGGCGAAGGCAAAACGACGACCACAGTCGGACTTGGACAAGGCATGGCGAAAATAGGTAAAAAAGCTGTTATCGCCTTGCGTGAGCCGTCTTTGGGTCCTGTTTTTGGCGTAAAAGGCGGCGCGGCAGGCGGCGGATATTCGCAGGTCGTACCGATGGAGGATATAAATCTTCATTTTACAGGCGACCTTCACGCTGTAACTGCGGCAAATAATCTTCTTTGCGCCGCCATTGACAATCATATACATCAGGGTAACGCGCTGCGTATCGACCCGTGCAGAGTGCTTTTTAGCCGAGTAATGGACATGAACGACAGAGCTTTGCGTAAGATAGTTGTAGGACTTGGCGGAAAAACAAACGGTATGCCGCGAGAAGAAGGATTTATGATAAGCGTTGCAAGTGAGGTCATGGCGATACTTTGCCTTTCCGAAAGCATCTCCGATATGAAGGAGCGCTTTGGCAACATTCTTGTGGCGTATAATATGGACGGCGAGCCTGTATGGTGCCGTGACCTTAAGGTGAACGGTGCTATGACTGCGCTGATGAAGGATGCAATAAAGCCTAATCTTGTGCAGACGCTTGAAAATACTCCGTGCCTTATTCACGGCGGACCTTTCGCAAATATTGCCCATGGCTGCAACTCCGTAAGAGCGACGAAGCTGGCGCTTAAAATGGCGGATTATACTATAACGGAAGCAGGATTTGGCGCAGACCTTGGCGCGGAAAAATTTTTCGATATCAAGTGCCGCAAGGCAGGGCTTAAGCCAGATGCGGTAGTGCTTGTGGCAACGGTGCGCGCGCTTAAATATAACGGCGGCGTGGAAAAAGCGATGCTTGCAGAGGAAAATCTTCAGGCGCTTGAAAAGGGTGCTTGCAACCTTGAAGCACATATTGAAAATCTCAGCAAATTCGGCTTGCCGACAGTTGTGGCGCTCAACCGCTTTGGAACGGATACTGAAGCTGAAATAGATTTCATACGCAAGGTATGTGAGGCGAAAAACGCCGATTTCGTAGTCTGCGATGCGTTTGCAAAAGGCGGCGATGGTGCAAAGGAGCTTGCAACGGCAGTTTGTGCGGCGTGTGAAAAGCCGTCTCAGTTTAAGTATCTTTACGATGAAAATGATAGTATCGAGAATAAACTGAAAACACTTGCAATGGATTATTACGGCGCGAAAACAATCAATCTTTCTGCCGAAGCGAAAAAATCCATGGTACAGATAGAGGAGCTTGGACTTGACAGGCTTCCCGTATGTATTGCGAAAACACAGTATTCAATGTCGGATAATGCGAAGCTTTTAGGCCGTCCCAACGGTTTTGAATTCACTATCCGCCAGATGCGCGTTTCTGCAGGCGCAGGCTTTATCGTTGCTTTGGCAGGCGATATTATGACGATGCCCGGACTTCCTAAAGCACCTGCGGCGCAGATAATAGATATTGACGACGATTTTAATATAAGCGGATTGTTTTAAAATGGAAAAGTATATCAGTAAAACTGTAAATGAAACACAGGAAATAGCAAAGGCACTTGCCGCAGCACTTAAAGGTGGCGATGTTGTTGCGTTTTTCGGAGATCTTGGTGCAGGGAAAACGGTTTTCACCCGAGCTATCGTGAACGCTCTTGGCTATGACGGTTATGTAACAAGCCCCACCTTTGCCGTGGTAAACGAATACGAAACAAAGCCTACGGTGTATCATTTTGATATGTACCGTATTGACAGTGAGGATGCGCTTTACGGAATAGGTTTTTTTGATTATTTGGAAAACGGCGGCATATGTATTATTGAGTGGAGCGAAAATATTGAATATGCGCTGCCTGAAAATACGATTCGTATTTCCATACAGGGAAGCGGCGATGAAGAGCGGATAATTACAGTTGAACGGTAAAAATGCCGCGAAGTGTACAGTTGCTCGACAGTAGAATAGCTCTACAGATGATGAAAGGCATGGTTTTAGGTTAATATGATTATTAAAAATGCTCATATTGTTACGATGGAAGATCGTGAGTTTGAAAATGGATATATCTCCTTTGAAAACGGAAAAATAACCGCATTGGGCGATATGTCGGAGCTTACTGAAAGAGAAAGCGCATACGATGCAAAGGGCGCTTACGTTATTCCCGGTATGATAGATGCACACAGCCACATCGGCGTTTTTGACGATTCGCTTGCATTTGAAGGTGACGACGGAAATGAAGATACGGATCCCGTAACGCCGCATTTGTCGGCGATAGATGCTGTTTACGCTGATGATATTTGCTTTAAAGAAGCTATTGAAGACGGTGTAACGTGCGTCGTAACGGGTCCGGGAAGTGCAAATCCTATCGGCGGAATGATGGTGGCACTTAAAACTGCAGGCAAATATGCCGATGAAATGATTGTAAAATCGCCGGTAGCAATGAAAATGGCTTTTGGTGAAAACCCGAAAAGTGTTTACCACGGAAAAAGCCAAGCGCCTTCAACGAGAATGGCGACAGCGGCTGTCATAAGAGAGGCGCTTTTGAAAGCAAAGCGCTATAATGAAGATATTGAAAAGGCAGAGGATGACGAGGATTACGATCCGCCCGATTTTGATATGAAATGCGAGGCGCTTTTACCTGTTATAAGAGGGGAGCTTCCCGTGCATTTTCATGCGCACAGAACGGACGATATTGCAACGGCTATCAGAATAGCGAAGGAATTTAATTTGAAATATCAGATAGTCCACTGTACGGAAGGACATTTGATGGCGGATAAGCTTGCCAAGGAAAACGTGCAGGCGTTTTTAGGCCCGATCCTTTGCTCAAGAACAAAGCCTGAGCTTAAGAATCTTACACCGTCTGCACCTGCCATGCTTGAAAAAGCAAACGTACCCGTTGCCATAATCACCGACCACCCCGAAATTCCTCAGCAGTATCTGCGTCTTTGCGCTATAATGGCAGTAAAATACGGTATGTCGCGCAAGGAAGCGCTCAAGTCCATAACAAAAAATCCCGCAACGCTTTGCGGGATCAATGACAAGGTTGGATCGCTTGCCGTAGGAAAGGATGCCGATATAGTTGTGCTTGACGGCGATCCTCTTGATATAATGAGTGAAGTAAAAGCTGTTTTTGTAAACGGCGAACAGGTTAAATGAAGTCAAAGCTCCATGGAACAGCCATGGAGCTTTTTGTATAATTAAAGCCATGGAGCTGTTTTGAATTGCAAAAAAGGTCTTGCAAATTTGATTTATTTATTGTATAATACCTTTACTATTTAAAAAGGAGAAAAACATCATGCACAAGCTCAAAAAACTGTTTGCCTTTATCCTTGCGGCATCTTTTTTGTTTACGATGCTCTCGGTAGGCACAGCATTCGCGGCAAATCTTACCATCACGCAGATAGAAGATCAATACGCAGGCGATGACATTTACATCGGCGGTATAAAGACCGACGGCATGGTAAATATCAAGATATATGCGCCAAACTCTTCTTCCGTGTGGAAAGAAAACACTGTTTCCATCGCGCCTAACCATACGTATTCATGGCGCGTCACTCTGCCCGAGGACGTCGTTGGCACATACCGTGTTGTCGTTGACAATACGCTTGAAATGACATTCAACGTAACAAAACGTCCCGAAAACGACAATCCCTTCGCAGGTGCCAGCGGAAATATCGTTTCCGATATGACGGACTACGAAGCCTCCGTTGCAGGTATTCGTGTTTACATCGACGGCGTCGCGCAAAAATTCAGCACGGCGGCTTATGATAAAAACGGCGAGGTCATCGTTCCGCTTTTTGAGCTTGCCGATGCGCTCAACATTCATTACGCCGTTGAAAATGACAAGCTTTTGCTTACAAAAAGCCGTGACAGCCTTGAGCTTGACAAGGATACGATGGATATATCCGTCAAGACTGTTGCCGAGGCTTTCGATTACAAGTTCACTTACAACGCCGAGGCTAAGATATGCTCCGTTGGCATGAAGGAAGGCAGCGAATGGTGGTTTAAGGAGCTTCCCACTCAGGCGGAATCGGGCTATGTTGATTCCAGCGAAACTAATACATCACGTCAGAATTACGGCGCAGACTTTGCTTGGGGTATTCTGGCACAGCGTGCAAGCCTTAACGAAACTATAAAAGATATCAGGAAAAAGCAAGCCGACGGTATCCGTCTCCTTTCATATTTCGAGGCTTCCGGTACTATCAGCACCTTCGCTGTCGGCTACAAAAATCCCGGTGATTTTTCAAAGCTCTACGACCTTAACGCATGGGCGTTTCAGATAGTCGGCAAAAACGGCTCTCAGTACGTAACATACGTCGGCATTCACAACGAAATAAACGATGAAGACGTTTCCAAGAATATCGCACCGCGCGAGCAGCTTGGTTACAGCATTCCCACTTATCCCGATGGCTCTTCGGCGCTCGGCTTCAACAGCAATTCCGACCTTCCTTATCCGCTTAATGCAAGATTTTATGACATGGCTGTCACTCGCGGAATTTCAGGTAACATGGTCTTGGATTTCAGCATGGAATATTCAGCTCCCGACCTTCAGGGCGATATAATTACCATGACAGTCGGCTCAAAGTATCTCCCCACATATGCAGGCAAAAATGCAGGCGATAAGGTAAGCTTTTTAAGTGTTGGTATGTCCAAGGACGTTGCTGCGCCTTTCTGGCTTGAACACGCCCACGTTGTTGGCAGAGAATTTGCTAAAAACGGAATGGACGGCGCGTGGTTTGACAATATGTCTCCGTGGGATAACTTCCAGGGCGTGTACAACGGCTTTGGAAAATGGAGCGAAGCAAAGTTCAACACATGGCTTTCAGAAAAGTACACACCTTCTCAGCTCAGCTCCTTCGGCATTGATTCGCTTAACAGCTTTAACATTCGTCAGTACATGGTGAACGTGGCAAAGGAATGGGGCGTTACAGACGCTGAATCCTCAGGCAGTCCCATATATGCACTTACAATATGGCACGATGACATCATTTGGAACCTTTACAAGGTATTCAAGGCAGAGGTCGGCAGTACATACCTTCGCAATATGTACAACATTATGAAGGAAGAATCGGAGCTTGCAGGCAATACAGAAGGCTTTATGGTTATCGGTAACGATATGCCTGCTATCAACCACGGCTGGATTACCGACGAATGGCTCGATATGTGCGGCACGGAGATCGGTACAGGCTGGAGCCTTACATTTGGCTCTAAGGGGCTTGGAAATATTCCCGACGGTAAAATGTCCGTTATGTATCACGCAGGCACGGAAATGCAGTCAGGCAGATACGGCGCAACGTGGTTTTACGCTGACGGAGAGCTTGCAGGCGGCAAAACAGAAACAGGCAAGGTTTTGGCGGCTGAAGCTTTTGCAAACAACTTCTTTATCAAGCGCGCAGACAACACTGTAACGACGGATGAATCTCAGCGTTGGCTCAACAGATTCCTCTACGCTAACGAGGAAGCCTTCGGCACTCGTTACACCCGCTATGAAATAGCTATCGTGCTTTCAACCGAAAACCAGCTTGCAAATATGGTTCCTGCCAATATGACAGGCTCCGATATGAACAAGCAGTATCATATGCAGGGCATTTGGGGCTTTGCCCACGCGCTCACCGATGCAAACGTACCGTACAGAATCATTCCCGAATGGAAGATAAACGATCAGACACTCAAAAACGTAAAGACACTTATCCTGCCCAATGTTGAAGCAATGGATGAAGATATGTTTGCTTACTATCTCAGATATGCTCAAAACGGCGGCAGACTTGTTATCACAGGTCCTACAGGCGCACGTTACGGCAGTGACGGCGCATTCATGCTTCGCGACGAGGCGCTTTTCGATAAGTACGTTGGTGTTGACTCTTCAAATACACCGGGCATCAGCCTTGAATATTCCGCTGAATACAGCGAGGAATATGTAACCGCAAAATGCGGCAAGGGCACGATAATCTGGACAGGCGAGCCTGTCGGCCATACTTATTTCTCAATGCAGGGATATCGCGATGACCTTCGTCCTCTTATTTTGGAGATGGTTGGCAACACCGTAACGCTTCTTGATGCAAGCCAGCTTCCTAAAACAGTTGGTGCATACCTTATGCAGTCCGCAGACGGACAGTCTGTTTTCGTTGACCTTGTAAACTATAATTGCAATATTTCTTCCGACACAGTTACACCTACAGGTAAGCTCACGTTTAAGGTGAAGCTTCCCGTCGGCCTTACAAACGTCAAGGCAGAAGTTCTTTCACCTGACGGAAATTATAACGTCACGCCCGTTGTCGCTGACGGATGGGCAACTATTACTGTTGATAAGGTTAATATCTACAGCTCCGTCAAAATAAGCGGTGCATCAACATACGTTCCCGCAAGCCCGACACTTAACGGCGAGCCTTCTGCATGGGCAAAGGAAGAGATTCTCAAGGCTCTCGAAGCAGACCTTGTTCCCGCTCATGTTAACAGCAATTACACAACGGATATCACAAGAAGTGATTTCTGCGATCTTATCATCAAGATGATTGAGAAAAAGAGCGGCAAGGCTATCGCTGACGTGATCGCAGGCTACGCAGATGCAAAGGCAGAGGTATCCTTCCCCGATACAGATAGCGCAAACGTAATCGCAGCAGCAAAGCTTGGTATCGTAAACGGCAGATCCAGCGGTGCATTTGATCCCAAAGCAAACATCACAAGACAGGAAGCTGCGAAGATGCTTGCACTTGCGGCAAAGGTACTTGGCGCTGACATCACAGCAAGCGAAGTAGCCTTCGCAGACGCAGACGATATCTATGCATGGGCAAAAGAGTTTATTTACTATGTAAATACGATTGGTGTAATGAACGGCACAAGCACGACAACACCTCCCAACTTCAGCCCCCTTCGCACATACACAAGAGAGCAGTCTATCCTTACGGTTTACAGACTTTTCAATGCTCTGTAATAAGTGAATAATGCTTTTTGCGTAAATAGTTACGCATTTCTCCTGCAATAGCTGTCACCGAAGTGACAGCTATTGTTTTGTAACTGAAGAAGGGACGAACTGCGTTCGTCAAAAAACAAAAGAGCAGGGATTTTCATCCCTGTGCGTAACTTTCTCGTCAGAGGAGGTTTTATTGCATCTTCGCCTTGAGGATGCGTAACCCCGCACTTCCCTATTTATAAACTATTTTTTTCGGGAAAAAACTTTTCTTTTTTAGGTTTACAACTGTTTTTCCATTTATTATAATAATTAATGTAATCATTTAGTGAATTTAATTCGCTTATTTCAAAGTGGTACTAATTTTTTTCATTTCCGCTTGCCGAAGTACAAACTGAATAGTTTTAAGATGTGGTAAACATCTCTTTCATAAAAAGCTTAATGAAAGAGTAATTATAAAACAAAAAGGAGAACACAACAATGAAAAAGGCATTATCCCTCGTCCTTGCGCTTGCAATGCTTATGACACTTTGTGTCGGTTTTGGCGGTAGCGCAGAAGCAAAGAATCTTCTTCCTCTTGACGAAGAGTACGCAGACACAATTCACCAGAGCGCTTATATGGGCAGCTTTGGTAACGGAGAAGGTCAAATTCCTCTTCCGGCATTTGGTAGCTGGATCAACGGCGGCGAAAATATCGAAGGCGGCTGGTTCCCCTCTGATTACATGAGCTTTGACACGGAAACTGTTAAGTTCGGCACAAAGTCCATCAGAATCAAGCTCGTTGACAAAGCAAAGCCTCATGAATGCGCAACTCTCTACATACCGTCCGAGCTACTTGAAGCAGGCAAGACATACACGTTCCAGGCTTACAT
>SVND01000078.1 GCA_015067075.1 Oscillospiraceae bacterium | reverse complement strand
ATTTCGGAAGAAACAGTTGAAGGCATTGTTGGCTCTGCTCATATGCAGGCAATCAGAGAAGAGCATGGCGGCTATCCTGTTATCGGTAGCTGGGCAGGTGTTCCCACCGTTGAAGAAGGCGAATGGGTAAACAATGGCATGATCTCCATTGACACAGAAACAGTTAAGTTTGGTGAAAAGTCCGTAAAGCTTGCTCCGAATAAGAACGGTACTTGCCTTGTTGCAAAGTACGTTGTTCCCGCAAGCGATTATGAAGCAGGTAAGACATATACATTCCAGTGCTATGTAAAGACACAGAAGATCCTTGCTACATCCTCCGGTGTTGGTATTGCTGTTGAAGCTTTCACAGATACACACGGCGATGCAGGTTTTGATTCTTCCACACTTAACTCTGAAGTTATCACAGGTACAAAGGATTGGATGCTTCAGTCTGTTACATTCACAATGCCCGAAGCAACAGCAGCTAACGGCGAGCCGATTATCATGTCCTTCAACATGATGGCATGGACAGCAATGGCAGGTACAGCTTGGTTTGACGGCGCAGCTCTCGTAGAAGGCGACAAGGCTCTCGATTTCGAATCCCTTGAACAGCCCGCTCCCATCGAAAAGCCCGCAGAACCCACACCTGAACCGACAGCTGAGCCTACACCTGAACCGACTGCAGAACCCACACCCGAGCCGACAGAAGCTCCTGCTGAACCGACGGAAGCTCCCACAGAAGCACCTGAACCGACAGAAGCTCCTGCAGAGCCCACAGCGGCTCCCACAAAGGCTCCCGAACCGACAAAGGCTCCCGTTGTTGAAAACCCCGACAGCGGCGACTTCGCAACAGTTGCTTTCGTAGCTCTTGCTATCACAGCTGCAGGCGTTCTTCTCGTTTCCATGAAAAAGCGTGAAGCATAATTACATAAAATAAGGGTAGTGCTATTAAATTAGTGCGAAATTCTCTCCTGAAAAGGCTGTCACTTTCGTGACAGCCTTTTTCCTTGTTTCCATACACAAAATCACAACTTCTATAAAAAAAGCTTGCATTTTCCGCTGAAAAAATGTATAATAATAAGGTTAGATAACGATTTTGAAAGGTACTTCAATGAGGTTTATTTCCGACGCCATAAGTGCAGATAAAAGCTTCGGTGCGCTTACGAAAGCCATCGAATCAGGTCAGACACCCGTACAGCTTACGGGACTGACCCCTTTTTGTTGCTCTGCCGTAATTTACTCTGCGGCGAAAGCGCTCGACAAGCAGGTGCTAGTCATCGTCTCCGACGAGGCGGAGGCAAACAGCTTCAAAAAAGACCTTGCCGCTCTTTATGAGACGGAGCCCGTTTTATTCCTCGGCAGAGAATACTGCTTCCATACGGCTGATGCCGCTTCAGGTGAGCTTACCCACAAGCGCATCCGCGCCCTTGCGCACATTATGGACAAAACAGCGCCCGTCGTTATAACTACGGTAGATGCAATTTTACAGTACACAGTCCATCCCGAAAAGCTGAAAAGCGGCTTTATCAAGCTTCGTTCGGGGATGCAATTTGACATATACGAGCTTTGTAAAAATCTCACCGCCATCGGCTACGTCCAATGCGATGAGGTGACGGGTGTCGGACAGTTTTCACGGCGCGGCGGTATTATAGATATATTTTCCCCCACGGACGACGTGCCATATAGGCTTGAATTTTGGGGCGATGAGATAGACACGGTCTACACCTTTGACCCACAGACACAGCGAAGACTTACCGAGGCTTACGATGCTTACGCCGCACCCGTTTCCGAAACATCTCTTGCGCCCGAGGAAGCTCAGCTTCTCGTTGAAGAGCTGACGGCGCTTTTGCAAAAGCTGTCGCGGGCAAAAAAAGAGGAAACGCTGAAATTTGCCCATCTTTTAGCGGGTGATATAGAGCTTTTGAAAAACGGCATTTTGCCCGAATCCATTGACAGATACGGTGCGCTTCGCCTTGACAGAGCGACTTTGCTCGATTATTTTGACGAAGACACACTTGTATTTTCTTATGGTAGTGCGCGCATTCGCGAGCGTGCCGATCAGTTTAACGAGCAGATAGCCGACGATGTAAAAGCCATGATAACACAAGGCAAGCTTCACAGCGAGCTTGCTGATATCTCACTTTCGCCTGCCGATTTTTGGGAGCTTGCAGGTCAGCACGGCATAGTTTTAGCCGATATGCTTCCGCCCGGCACGGCGCAGGTACGCCTTTCAAGTCTTTTTGCCTTTGAATATAAGCAAGGCTCTACGCTTGACAGCGACGTTTTCGCCGCCGCAGAGGAGGCTATTATTCTTCGCGAGCGCGGCTATTCCGTTGTTTTCGCCTGCGAAACGCCCATACAGGCGCAGGAGCTGTCCCGTGAGCTTTTCGATCGTTCAATTACTGCCGCCATGCTTGACAGCACTTCGGCGCTTCCGCCTAAAGGCGCTGTCGGCGTTGCAGTTTCACCCATATCGGGCGGATTTGAATGCATCGGCGCAAAGGTGTCTGTCATACCGCTTGTGTCAAAGCGCGCCCAGCTTCGCAAGCCGAAAAAGCGCTTTACAAACGGTCAGAAAATTTCGGGCTTTACCGATCTTACTCCGGGCGATCACGTTGTTCACGCAAATTACGGCATCGGTGTTTATCTCGGCATCGACAGCGTTACCGTGGACGGCATAACGAAGGATTACATAAAGATCCGCTATGCAGGCAACGATATGCTTTACGTTCCTGCAAATCAGCTTGATATGATAGCCAAATATATCGGCACAGCCGAGGACGGCAAGATAAAGCTGAACAAAATGGGCACGGGCGATTGGACAAAGCTGAAACAGCGCACGAAAAGTGCTGTCCGCGATATGGCAAAGGAGCTTTTGGCGCTTTATTCTGCGCGCCACAACTCGCCGGGCTACAAGTTTTCTCCCGATAACGAGTGGCAAAGGGAATTTGAGCTAGCCTTTGAATATGAGGAAACGGACGATCAGCTTCGCTGTATTGAGGAGATAAAAAAGGATATGGAAAGCTCTGCTCCTATGGACAGATTGCTTTGCGGTGACGTCGGCTTCGGTAAAACTGAGGTCGCCTTGCGCGCCGCATTCAAGGCTGTGCAGGATTCAAAGCAGGTAGCTATCCTTGCACCCACAACTATCCTTTCGTGGCAGCATTATCAGACCATTCTCAAGCGTATTGAGCAATTTCCCATAAAGGTGGAGGTCATCAACCGCTTCCGCTCGCCAAAGCAGCAACAGGAGATACTGCGCAAGCTTCGCCGCGGTGAGATAGACATCATTATCGGTACGCACCGCATTTTGCAAAAGGATATCATTTTCCGCGACCTTGGACTTCTCATCATCGACGAGGAACAGCGCTTCGGCGTTGCTCACAAGGAAAAGCTCAAGGAAATAGCGAAAAACGTGGACGTTCTGACGCTTTCCGCAACGCCTATTCCGCGCACGCTGAATATGGCGATGTCGGGCATAAGAGATATGTCGGTGCTTGAAGAAGCGCCGGGCGAGCGTTCACCCGTTCAGACGTACGTTATGGAATACGACGAAGGTGCTATTACCGAGGCTATACGGCGCGAGCTTCGCCGCGGCGGACAGGTGTTTTACCTGCACAACCGTGTTGAAAGCATTGAATCAAAGGCGGCAAGCCTTTTAAAGCTCGTGCCGAACGCGCGCATAGCCGTCGCACACGGCAGAATGGGCGAAGAAGAGCTTAGTGACATCTGGCAGGACATGGTCGCAGGCAATATAGACATCTTGGTTTGCACCACCATTATCGAAACGGGTGTCGATATCCCCAACGCAAACACACTTATTATTGAAAATGCTGACTGCTTCGGTCTTTCCCAGCTTCATCAGACGCGCGGAAGAGTCGGACGAAGCGCGCGGCGAGCTTACGCTTACTTTACCTATCGCAAAAACAAGGCGCTCAATGAAATTGCGGAAAAGCGCCTTACGGCTATCCGTGAATATACGGAATTTGGCTCGGGCTTTAAAATTGCCATGCGCGATCTTGAAATACGCGGTGCAGGCAATATTCTCGGCGGCGAGCAATCAGGTCATATGCAGGCGGTGGGATACGATATGTACCTTAAGCTGCTTGAGGAGGCTGTCGGCGAGGAAAGGGGCGAGGTAACGCCGAAAACGGAATGCTCCGTTGATATTCAAATGAACGCGTTCATTCCTCATTCGTACATCGAAAACGATGAAACACGTGTTGATATTTACAAGAAGATAGCACAGATAATTGACGATGGCGACAGAAGCGAGCTTGTGGATGAGCTTATCGACAGGTTTGGTGAACCGCCGAAGAGCGTTATGAGCCTTATGGAAATTGCGCTTTTGCGCAACCTTGCGGCATCGCTGGGCATAAATGAAATAACGCAGAAAAACGGCTCGATCCAATTTTATCTTGCCACATACGATAAGCAGGCTGTAATGACGCTTGCCTCCGTGCTCAAGGGCAGGCTCCGCGTCAACGCAGGCGCAAAGCCGTATATGGAGGTAAATCCCGCTAAGGCGTCTGTCACCGAGGTCATCCGTTACGTGCTTAACGGTTATTCAAGAGCGGTTAACGCCGCACAGCAAAACAATAAAAAGGAAGAAACAAATGGCTAAATTTGAAAACAATCTCTCAAAGGGCAACGTGGTAAAACAGCTTATCATGTTTTCTCTGCCCCTTTTGGCATCAAACATCATTCAGGCACTTTATAACGTAGTCGATATGCTCATCGTCGGCAGATTTTCATCCGAGGGCATGGCGACCATAAACCTTTCGGGCGTAAATATTGGCGGTCAGGCAACGTTTATGCTGACAACGCTGGTCATCGGCCTTTCCGTCGGCGCAACGGTGCTTATCGGACAGTATCTGGGCGCAAACGACAGGCAGGCGCTGAAGGAAACTATCGGAACGCTTTTTTCATCCTTGACAGTTCTCGCCTTGTTTTTCACCGTGGCGATGCTTATATTTGCAGATCCGCTTTTGCGGCTTATCCAAACGCCTGAGGAATCCTTCCAAGCGGCGAAGGATTACCTTTTCGTGACGACGATCGGTATCATATTTATCTTTATTTATAACGCACTCAGCGCCGTAATGCGCGGCATGGGCGACAGTAAAAACCCCATGATCTTCGTCGGTATCGCTTGCGGCGCAAACGTAGTGCTTGATCTGCTTTTCGTTGCCGTTTTCAAGCTCGGCGCAATGGGCGCAGCTATTGCAACGGTAATTTCCCAGGCGTTCAGCGTTATACTTTGCATAATTTATCTTAATAAAAACGATTTTGTTTTCAAATTCAATTTGCAAGCTTTTGGCTTTAATAAGCAGCGGCTTAAGCTGCTTATTAAGGTGGGCGTGCCATCCTCCATTCAAAATTTCGCCGTAACGGTGTCGTTCATGTTCCTTACCGCTTTTGTAAATACGGTGGGCGGTGTTGATGCGTCGGCGGCTGTAGGTATCGTCGGCAAATTCAACGGATTTGCTATTTTGCCGGGCGTTGCAATGAGCGCGGCGATCTCCGCTATGGCGGCGCAAAACTTTGGCGCAGGCGAGCTTGAGCGTGCAAAGCAAACGATGAAAACGGGTATTATGATAGCAATGGGTATAAGCATTCCCATGTTTGTGCTCGTTCAGCTTTTCCCCGAGGCTATTTTACAGCTTTTTGACGACGATCCGAAAATGATTGCCGCAGGCGTTGAATATCTGCGCACGTTTTCCCTTGATTACCTTGTCGTTCCTATTCAGTTTTGCCTTAACGGTCTTTTCATCGGATCGGGTCATACCACGTTTTCGCTTATCAACGGACTTATGTCATCCATCCTTATCCGTATTCCTGCATCGTTTTTGCTCGGTATTTTAGCCAATTTGGGACTTATGGGTATCGGTCTCGGCGCACCCTTGGCATCCCTTGCGGCGATGATATTGGGTATCGTGTTCTTCTTCTCGGGTAAGTGGACGAAATCGACCATTATAAACGGAGAAGCTCCAACTGTATTGGAATAATAAAATGCGCAGTCAGTAACTGCGATTTAAAGGACAGAGAATGTAAAAAATATTCTCTGTCCTTTTTTCTTGACATATAAAAGACTAAGGGAGAGATAACATTGCCACCTATGCTGTGACGAAAGGGGGTTCTCAGACAGATGTCTCAACTGTCCAAAAATCAACTCGTAGAAAAAGCCTTCCCCTTGAGGAGAAGGTGTCAGCTTTAGCTGACGGATGAGGTGTCTACGATAGCTTTTTTACATTGATATTTTTTTATTGTGTTATACGTCCATTTCTTCTACGCAGAAGAAATGGACAAAAGA
>SVND01000018.1 GCA_015067075.1 Oscillospiraceae bacterium | reverse complement strand
GGGTGAATAGTTGAGCGTTGTAACAACGTGCTCGGGAAGGTTATTTACGGTGAGAAGTCTGTTCATTCTGCCTTCTTCGATAGCGCCGTCAACCAAAGCTTTAAGGTCGTTAAGGAAAAGATCGTAAAGCGATTCCATATCTGCTTTAAGATGCATTGTGAAGTAATCAACAGAGGGGTCTTTCTCGTAATAAATAACCTTGCCTGCGCCGCTGTAGGTTTCGTAAAGATCTACAAGTACGCTCTTTTCATAGGGCATGAAAAGATTATTAAGGCTGTTGATCTCGCCTGCATCTTCACCCGTTATGATAAGAGTGTTGCCTTTGTCGAGCCAAGGAATGATAGTGTCGGTGATGACTTTTTCATCGATGGAGCGAACTTGCGGTAAAACGAGCATGGAGCAAAGGTCAATTCGCTCTGCAAGTCTGTCCTCAACGATGGCTCTGTAAGGAATGTTCAGCTCGTCAAAGGCGTGCGCCCATCCGAGGTAAGAAAGGTCTGTTCTGTTGGGATTTTCAACGTAGCCGTTGGGAGCTGTGTAGGAATGCTCGCTGTCGGAGGAGTGAACGACGCCGATCTCAGCGTAAAGCCTTCTGTCACCGAAGTATTCCTTAAGAGTTTTTACAGCCTTGTTAAGTTCCTCTGCAGATTTTTTTGAGCCGCCTTTTCCGTGAGTAATCGTGCAGTTATAGGCAAGTGCCTCGTAGCCGTACATAAGACCGAGTTCAGTGCTATTAGTTTCATCATAGTACCAAACGGAAGACTGGTTACTTCTCGCCATGTCGCAGTAAAGGGAGAAAATGGCGCCGGAATAGCCGTTGGGTGTGGGACCGACAAAGTTGAAGCCCACGGGCCAGCAGTAGTAGTTGCCGTATTCGGACTGAATCATGTCGATGGTGTTGCCGTCGTAAGCGCTGTATGTGGAGAAGGGGAAGTCGTTACCGCAAACGGCAACGGACTCTGCATCGCCGTTATATTTAAGCGCAGCTTCCTTTACATACTGATAAAGAGTGCTGTTATATTTGATGTTTTCCAAGGATTTGAAGCAAAGATATGCCATCCAAACGGGATCGTCAAGCCATCTTTCGTCGAGCCAAATGCCGTGCTGAAGGATGATTTCAAGTTCTTCGGGAAGAATTTCAGGATCGAGCTCAAGTGCTTTTTCCTTAAGGTAAGCGGAAATGGAGAAGTTTTCAGTATCTGTTATACCTACCTCGGGATGCTCTGCAAGGAAAAGGCGGAACTTATATTCGCTCCAATCGCCGAATGCCTTCTTAACGGGGTTGCGGTTGATATTATCCCATCCGCACCAGTTGTCAAACCAGAAGTAGTCAGCGCCAACGGATACGGAATAGTCAATAGCGTTTTTTGCATATTCAAGCCAGAAGGGGGCGGAAGCATCTTTGCCGACGGAAAAGCCGTCAGTTGCGTGAACGTTGCCATAGGAGTCGGTCAAAAGTAAAAGTCCGTCGCCGTCGCCTGTGCCGCCTGAATTGTTAGCAAGCTCGTCGTAGCGAACAACGTCACCGTTGATATCCTTTGCGGCGCAAGCATCGTAAAGCTTTGCAAGGTGGGGTGTTGTATGGTCGCCGCCTTCAAGGTAGCCCTGGGCGGGAGTACCGTCGGGATATGTGGGAATAGAAAATTCAGGATAGTTTTCAATAACATAAGGCTTTGCCCATTCTTCGTTGTTTACAAAGGAGTGCGCACCTGCCCATGCGATGTAGTTGATCTGTGGATTTTTATGCATACCGGTCATTGCCCAAGTCCACATAAAACCGTACATTTTAGATGTGCCGTATGTTTCATCTATTACAAAAGTTCCGTCTTCGTTTTGATGAAGACCGACAATGGCGTTGAGCGAGTCGCCTTGGGCTTCAAGCCAAGCGCAAGTTTTTATGTCGAACAGCTCAGAAGTTTCGTTATATGCAACGGCAGTTTGTCTGCCTTGCTCACGAAGCCACATACCTCTGCCTTCATCTGCCACGATAAGGCCTGATGTGTCGCCTTTCATATCGACGATTTCTATAATATCGTCATAACATGTAAAGCAAGCCCAATCGTCCCACCAGCCGAGTGCGGCGTGGGGAGCAATATCATCGGAAGGCGATCTTTCTGCGGAAGCAGCAATGTCATCGTAATTTTCACCGCTTCCGTCCGTTCCTGTGGGGAAAGGTACAGGCGTAGCTGTAGGTGTAGCGGGCACTTCCGTGGGTGTTGTTGTTACCGCAGCTGTGGGAGACGTCGTGTCGTCCACGGGCGGCTGAGCACCATCGCAGGACACAAACATCACAGCCGTGCAAACAAGCAAAACCGCTGTAAGTAAAAACGCTAATGTTTTTTTCATGTTTAGACCTCCATTAAGTAATTTAGTTTCATTATACATTACCTTTGCACATTTTGTCAAAGCACAAAACTACGAAAACAAGCACAAAAACAACAGTAATTTTATGGTTAAAATCAAAATTTTTTGTGTAAAAATAATGTATGCTAAAATTATATAATCCAACGCAAAAAAATACAATACGAAATCGGCTACAAAAAATACGAATTCGGACAAAAAAGCTGTGCGCAGGATCTCTACGCACAGCTAATATGATTATTTGTATTCGCGGATTATAATGCTCTGATAATATTCAAGCTCGGGAAGCTTTACCGTTACGTATTCACCGTCGACGGTGAAGCTTACGTCGGGATAAAGGTCAACAAGCTTTCCGTCAAGGGAAGAAAACAGCTTTACGTTAAGGCGCTTACCCCAAAGCTGGGAGGGAAGTCTTATAATAAGTTCGCCGCCCTCTTCAATGTTTGTAAGCTTGTTTTCGTCAACGCTGAACTGCATATTTACAACGTCAGCGAACATGATGTTGTTAGTGGGTGAATAGTTGAGCGTTGTAACAACGTGCTCGGGAAGGTTATTTACGGTGAGAAGTCTGTTCATTCTGCCTTCTTCGATAGCGCCGTCAACCAAAGCCTTAGCGTCGTTTAAGAATATTTCATAAAGCGTTTCCATGTCGGACTTGAGGTGGTATGTGAAGTACATAACGGCGGGGTCTTCCTCGTAGTAAAGGATCTTGCCGTTTCCACTGTATGTCTCGTAAAGGTCAACGAGAACGCTCTTTTCATAAGGCGTGAAAAGGTTGTCAAGGCTGTCTATTTCGCCTGCATCTTCACCCGTTATGATAAGTGTGTTCCCCTTGTCGAGCCAGGGAATGATTGTATCGGTAATAACCTTTTTATCAATTGAGCGAACCTGCGGTAAAACCAGCATGGAGCAAAGGTCGATACGTTCTGCAAGTCTGTCTTCAACAATGCCTCTGTAGGGGATGTTAAGCTCGTCGAAGGCGTGACACCAGCCGAGGTAAGAAAGGTCTGTTCTGTTGGGATTTTCGATGTAGCCGTAAGGAGCGGTGTAGGAATGCTCGCTGTCGGAGGAGTGAACGACGCCTATCTCAGCGTAAAGCTTTCTGTCGCCGAAGTACTCTTTAAGAGTCTTTACAGCCTTGTTAAGCTCCTTGGCGGAGGAGGGAGTGCCGACCTTGCCTTGAGTGATGGTGCAGTTATAGGCAAGCGCCTCGTAGCCGTACATAAGACCGAGCTCCGTTATCATGTCACCGTAATACCAAACGGAGGATTGATTGCTTCTTACGCTGTCGGAAAGCAGGGAGAATGCCGCACCTGAATAGCCGTTGGGTGTTGCTCCGACAAAATTGAAGCCAACGGGCCAGCAGTAGTTGTTACCGTATTCGGTATGTATCATATCAATGCACTCGCCGTCGTAAGCGCTGTATGTGGAGAAGGGGAAGTCGTTGCCGCAAACTGCAACGGATTCGGCATCGCCGTTATATTTAAGCGCCGCTTCCTTAACGTATCTGTAAAGCGTGCTGTTGTACGCCTTGTTTTCCGTGGATTTGAAGGCAAGATATGCCATCCAAACGGGATCGTCAAGCCATCTTTCATCGAGCCAGACGCGGTTATTCAGGGATAATGCAAGCTCCTCAGTCGTCAAAGAGGGATCGAGCTCAAGCGCTTTGTCGCGAAGATATGCGGAAACGGAAAAGCCCTCTGTATCCGTGATGCCGACTTCGGGGTGCTCGGCAAGGAATAAGCTGAATTTATATTCGCTCCAATCGCCGAAAGCCTTTAAAGTGGGATTGCGGTTGATGTTGTCCCACCCGTTCCAGTTGTCGATCCAGAAGTAGTCGATGCCTAATGAAACGGCGTAGTCAATGGCGTTTTTTGCGTATTCAAGCCAGAAGGGAGCGGAAGCGTCCTTGCAGGCCGGAAAGGAGTCAACGGAATATTCTTTACCTAAAGCATCCGTAAGAACGAGTAAGCCTTCGTCGCCTGTGCATCCCGATTTGCTTGCAAGCTCGCTGTAAATGATCACGTTTCCGTTGATATCCTTTGCGGCGCAAGCATCGTAAAGCTTGGCGAGATGTGGTGTCGTTACGTCGCCGCCTTCAAGATAGCCTTGAGCGATAGAGCCGTCGGGATAAGTGGGAAGAGCCATTTCGGGATAGTTTTCGATAATAAAGGGCTTTGCCCATTCCTCGTTATTTACAAAGGAATGCACGCCTGCCCAGGCAAGATAGTTGATGTTTTTATTCTTGTGAGTGCCGTTCGTTGCCCAATTCCAAGGGAATGCAAGGTATTTGGAGGCGCCTGTCGTCTCGTCGAGCTCAAACGTGCCGTCTTCATTTTGATGAAGACCGATAAGGAAGCTCCATGAAATTCCCTGTGCTTCAAGCCATGCACCTGTCTTAAGATTGAAAAGATTTGCAAATTCCTCCGTTTTAACAACGCTATCTTTGCTGAATTCACGAAGATAAGGACCTCTGCCTTCGTCAGAAAGTATGGTGCTGAGCGTGTCACCGTATAAATCAGCAACCTCCATTGAGTCGTTGTTGCTCATAAAGCAAGCCCAATCGTCCCACCATCCGAGAGCAGGGCGCGGAGCAATACCATCGGAGGGTGATTTTTTCGCGGAAGCGGCAATTTCGTCATAGCTTTCATCGCTTCCGTCGGTACCCGTGGGAAGGGGAATTGGTGTTGCCGTAGGAGTTGCAGGTACTTCTGTGGGCGTACTTGTAGCAGAAACAGCTTCTGTGGGCGACGGTGTGTCGTTTACGGGCGGCTGTTCAACCTCATTACACGAGGAAAACGCAAACATTGCGCAGAGTAAAAGTGCCGATGCAAGGAAAAATGACAATACTTTTTTCATTAATATCCTCCTGAAAATATTATGGACACATTATACAATACTTATATTACCGTTAAAAGAGCAAAAAACGACAGTTAATATACAAAAATTGACTATGTTAAGCGCTTATTTTGCATCAAACCAGCTTTTTCCGATATGCACGTCTGCGGAAAGCTTAACGTTCATGGAAACTGCCTTTTCCATTTCCTCGCGCAGTATCTCCGCGGCACGCTCGGCTTCATCTTCAGGCGCTTCGATTATCAATTCGTCATGCACCTGCATAATGAGCTTTGACTGCATATTTTCATTTCGCAAACGCTTGAATACATTTACCATGGCTATTTTAATTATATCGGCAGCTGTGCCTTGGATTGGCATATTCATAGCAACGCGCTTGCCAAAGCTTCGCTCGTTGAAGTTTTTTGCGCGAAGCTCTGGGATAAATCTGCGTCTGCCGAAAAGTGTTTGCGCCATGCCGCTTTCTTCAGCTTTTTCAACGGAGCTGTCCATGAAAAGCTTTACGTTGGGATAACGCTCAAAATAGCTTTTGATATACTCTCTCGCCTCGTAAACGGAGACCTTGATGTCCTCTGAAAGAGAATAGTCGCTTATTCCGTACACGATACCGAAGTTTACAGCCTTTGCGTTGCTTCGCATACGGTCCGTGACCATGTCAGGCTCAACGCCGAAAACCTGTGAAGCTGTGAGTGTGTGAATATCCGTGCCGTCGGCGAAGGCATTTATCATCGCCTCGTCACCTGCCATTTCAGCAAGCACGCGAAGCTCTATTTGCGAGTAGTCGCCGTCGCAAAGCAGGTGACCTTCGGATGCAACGAACATTTTCCGTATCTCTCTGCCGAGGGGATGGCGAACGGGGATATTTTGCAAATTCGGTTCGGTGGAGCTGAGCCTGCCCGTCAGCGTAACAGTTTGGTTAAAGGTGGTGTGAATGCGTTTGTCGTGGGTGTCGATAACCTTGGAAAGACCGTCGGCGTAGGTGGATTTAAGCTTTGTGATCCGTCTGTATTCAAGCAGATATTCGATGACCTCGTGGTCGCCGCGAAGCTTTTCAAGCACCTCGTTATCCGTTGAAAAGCCTGTTTTCGTCTTTTTAACAGGCTTTAAGCCTAAATCGCCGAAGAGAATTTCCGCAAGTTGCTTTGTGGAGTTTATGTTGAACTGTTTTCCGCAAAGGGTGTATATTTTGTCCTCGCAAAGGGAAATTTCACTTGCAAGCTGCTTTCCAAACTCGGAAAGCTGTTGTTCATCTACGGTAAATCCGATATGTTCCATTTCAGCCAGCACGCAGGCGAGAGGAATTTCAACCTCGTAAAGAAGCTTGTCAAGACTGCCATCGGATATCTGCTGTTTTAAAACAGGGTAAAGATGAGACAATGCGGCAACGGTCGAAAGCGAATCTTCATCACAGCTTTTTGAGCAATATGTGCGTAAAAGTGCTTTTGCTGAAAAATCCGATGTGGCGGGATTTATGAGATAAGCGGCGAGGGATGTGTCAAAAACTATGCCTTTGGGAAGGGGTAAAGACATTTCAAGAAGAGTTTTGGCTATGAGCTTGGCATCGTTTGTGACTTTTTTACACTTATCATCGGCAAAGAAATCGGAAATAAGGGAAAAATCGAACATCGTATCGCCCATATTAAAGGCTTTTTTGCCGTCGTAGACACAAAATCCGTTTGCCGTGGCACAGACAAAGACAAGATCGGAGCCAAGGTCAAAGCCATCGGATGCAGAAACGGAATTTGGAATATCAATACAGCTTTCCGCATCAGTCTTATCGGCGCCAAGCCGCTCTATTATCCTGTTAAGCTCCAAGGATGCAAGCAGGGAATAAAGCTTTTCCTCATCGCGCTCGCGGAACGTGAGAGTTTTTACATCGTCCATGGGAACGTTTTTGCAGATTTCGGCGAGAGTGCGTGAAAGAAAAGCCATTTCCTTATCCACGGTAAGCTTGTTTTTCACGGAAGCGGTAATATCCGCGTTTTCGATATTGTCGTAAAGAGCGTCGAGAGTTTTGAATTTTGAAATAAGCGATAGTGCGGTTTTCTCGCCGATGCCTTTAACGCCGGGGATGTTATCAGACGTATCGCCCATAAGCGCCTTAACGTCTACAAGCTGCATGGGTGAAACGCCGTATTTTTCCATAACGCGTGCCGTATCGTAAAGCTCAGTCTCCGTTTTACCTTGAGAAGGTACAGCGAGCTTGACGGTGACGCGCTCGTTTATAAGTTGAAGGTCGTCTCGGTCGCCTGTAACGATGACGCAGTCGATGCTTTCATCGGCGCATCGAGAGGAAACGGTACCGATTATATCGTCCGCCTCGTAGCCTTCCTGCTCAAGCATGGGTACACCCATCGCAGAAAGAATATCCTTTAGCGGCTGTATCTGCAAAGCAAGCTCCTCAGGCATGCCTTTTCTGGTAGCTTTATAGCCGCTGTACATTTTATGTCTGAACGTGGGTGCTTTAAGGTCAAAGGCAACGGCGCAAAGGTCGGGATTTTCCTCGGAAATAAACTTAAGGTAGATATTTAAAAAACCGTAGATAGCGTTTGTAAAAGCCCCGTCCTTCGTTGTCAAAAGCCGTATGCCGTAAAAAGCGCGATTGACAACGCTGTTACCGTCAAAAATGAGAAGTTTCATATTATACCTTTCAAAAAACAATTTGAATTTTGGATTATATTTATTGGAATTATAACACAAATAGTTATCTGTGTCAACGGAAAATGCAAATACCGCAAGCAAATCATAAAAAATTTTTTAAATGAGAAAAAGAAGGTGTGAGTTTTTATAATTTTGGTTATGAAAATGAGAAAAACTCATTTTTTGTGTAATAAAATAAGTGTTGAAATCGGTTGCTATCTGTGATAAAATAATAGATATAAGTTAAGGAGTGGATCAGATGCATAAACTGTACGAAAAAAATGAAATACTGTTTTCCGTAATTTTGATAATAATCTACGTTGTTGCCGCAAGCGTGTGCGATGCAGTGTCTGCGGCTCTGGGAATGGAAAAAGCATTTACCTTTATTTTTATGCTGATATATAGCGCGGTGCTTTTAATATGGATGAAAAAGCACAGGCTATATGAAAAATACGGTATTTGCAAGCCTGCTGTAAGCGCAGGTGTGTTTTTATATTATATACCGCTTATAGTCGTTGTATCCTGCAATTTGTGGTTTGGCGTTACGATGAATTTTCCGCCTGTGGAAACGGCGCTGTATATAGGAAGCATGGTCTGCGTTGGCTTTGTCGAAGAAGTGATCTTCCGCGGAGTGCTTTTTAAAGCCATGTGCAAGGATAACGTAAAATCAGCTATAATCGTTTCGTCGCTGACCTTTGGCATCGGGCATATGGTAAACCTTATAAACGGCAGCGGAGCGGAGCTTTTGCCGAATTTGTGCCAGGTGTGTTATGCCATAGCAGGCGGTTTTATGTTCGTAGCCGTATTTTATAAAAGTAAAAGCCTGCTTGCGTGCATTATTGCCCACAGCACTATGAACTCGTTGAGCGTTTTTTCAAACGAGGCGGCGCAAGGAGACACGGCACAGATAGCAGTTGCAGTTGTTATAACTTTAATTTCCGTATTATACAGCGTATATATTTTCAAATTTGCAAAAACGGATAAATAAATTGTAACAAAAGATGATGTGACAACATAATATAATGCAGGGACTATCCCCAATGCAAATATATTAGGAGGTCATATCTATGGCAGAAAATAAAAATCCTTACATGTCATCCCGTGATATGGATCGCAACTGCAAAGATGTCGTTTGCCTTGACGTGAATAAAGTTTTTGACAGCTGTAAAGACAAGGATTGTCTTGAAGATCTTGAAGTGCTTTTAACACGATGCGGACGTGAGATCGTTGACAGAGCCATTAGCGTTAAATGTAAAAGCGCAGAAATACTTTGGGTCTATATCGACGTTGAAGCGATTCCGTACAATAAAGGCTTTTATTCCGTGGATATTCGCTTTTTCTTTAAAATTCATTGCGAGGCAATGATGGGAAGTGGAAGAAATATGGAATTTGACGGCCTTGCCACTGCTGATAAGCGAGTGATACTTTACGGAAGCGAAGGCGCGGCGAAGATATATTCTTCAACATACGAGCCCAATGAAACGGACATTCAAAACAAAGTGAGAAATAATTTACCGAAAGCGGCTGTAGAGGTCGTTGATCCTCTTGTGCTTGACTGCAAAATAGTAGAAAAATGTGACAATTGCGGTTGCTGCTGTGACATATCAAGCGTGCCTGATTTTGTATGCCGCTGCTTTGACGATGCTTTTACGGAATGTGATGACAAAAAGCTCCTTGTAACCTTGGGCGTTTTTTCCATCGTTCGTATCGAGCGCAACGTACAGCTTCTCATGCCGTCCTATGATTTTTGCATTCCCGAAAAGGAATGTGTAAGCTCTACGGATGATCCTTGCAGCTTCTTTTATAAGATAAAATTCCCCGTAGATGAGTTTTTCCCGACGGATATGTGCGGCAATAACCACAAAAAAGGCGACTGCTGTCAGTAAAACGACAGACCGATGGCTTGTGCTGTCGGTCTGTTTTCCATAAAATTTTCACTTGCGCTTGAAATTTTCACGGAAAAATGATATAATTAACATATCAATGAAAAGGCGGTACGATTATGCAAAAATACATTGACAGATTGTCCTATGAATTTAAAATTAAACCAAGTCATACGGAAAACGTAATTAAGCTTATTGATGAGGGTAATACCATTCCTTTCATCGCACGATACAGAAAAGAGCTTACAGGATCAATGGACGACCAGCTTTTGCGCGAGGTTGCGGACAGGCTCACTTATTTGCGCGGACTTGATAAAAGACGCGAGGAGATAATTGACTCCATCACCAATCAAGGGAAAATGACAGACGAGCTTCTTGCGCAAATAACGGATGCGCAAACGCTTGCGGAGCTTGAGGACCTTTACCGTCCGTATAAGCCGAAGCGCCGTACACGCGGCATGATTGCCCGCGAAAAGGGCCTTGAGCCGTTGGCAGCGATAATAATCGCACAGGAGCTTAAAACGGGTGATATTGAAAAAATAGCGACGGAATATATTGACGCTGAAAAGGGCGTTGAAAGCGCGGAGCAGGCATTGGCGGGCGCCTCCGATATTATCGCCGAGGATATTTCCGACAATGCGGAAATACGCAAAAAGCTTCGTGAGCTGTTTATGAAAAAAGGCACGGTCGAGTCGAAGGCGGCAAAGGAAGATGACTCTGTATACAGAATTTATTATGACTTTTCTGAGCCTGTTTGCTCAATTCAAAGCCACCGTATCCTTGCAATAAACCGCGGCGAAAAGGAAGGCTTTTTGAAGGCTTCTGTTACTGCGGATCACGGCGACGCTTTACATATCATATTCAGCGAGGTCATAACGAGCGAAAGCATTTTCGAGCAGTTTATTAAAACTGCCGCCGAGGATTCTTATGACAGACTTATTTATCCTTCGGTCGAGCGCGAGATACGCAATACACTTACGGATACTGCTTCCGAGCAGGCTATAAAGATGTTCTCCCTTAACTTGAAGCCGCTTCTTATGCAGCCTCCCGTTAAAAATAAGGTGACAATGGGCTTTGACCCTGCTTACCGTACAGGCTGTAAAATAGCCGTAGTTGACGGCACGGGTAAGGTTTTGGACACGACGGTTGTTTACCCGACGCCGCCCCATAATAAAACTGATGAAGCAAAGCGAATTCTTACGGCACTCATTAAAAAGCATAAGATCGAGGCTATTGCCATCGGAAACGGAACGGCATCGAAGGAGTCTGAAATTTTTGTTGCGGAAATGATAAAGGAAACTCCGGGTGTTTCGTACATGGTAGTAAATGAGGCAGGCGCATCCGTTTATTCCGCTTCAAAGCTCGGTGCCCTTGAATTTCCCGATTACGACGTATCGCTCAGAAGTGCAGTTTCCATCGCGCGCAGATTACAGGATCCTTTGGCGGAGCTTGTGAAGATAGATCCTAAATCCATTGGCGTCGGTCAGTATCAGCACGATATGCCTCAGGCGCGTCTTGACGAAGCGCTTGGCGGCGTTGTTGAAGATTGTGTAAACTCGGTCGGTGTTGACCTTAACACGGCTTCCGCACCGCTTTTGGCTCGTGTAGCGGGCTTTAACGGAACGATTGCGAAAAATGTTGTTGCGTATCGTGAGGAGAACGGTGCTTTCATAAGCCGTGCGGCGATAAAGAAGGTGCCGAAGCTTGGCGAAAAGACCTTTACACAGTGCGCAGGATTTTTGAGAGTTGCGGAAAGCAAAAACATTCTTGATAATACATCGGTTCACCCCGAATCGTACGATGCCGCAAAGCTACTGCTTGAGCAGTGCGGCTATACACTCAGCGATGTTGCCGCAAATAAGCTGGACGAGCTTAAGGCGAGAGTTGAGAAAATAGGCGAGAAGGTGCTTGCTGAAAAGTGCGGCGTCGGTGTGCCTACTGTTCAGGACATTGTTTCCGCCTTGCAAAAGCCGGGGCGTGACCCCCGTGATGAGCTTCCGCCACCGCTTTTGAGAAGCGACGTAATGGATATGAACGACCTTAAGCCCGGTATGACGCTTCGCGGAACTGTTAGAAACGTAATAGATTTTGGTGCGTTCGTCGATATCGGCGTGCATCAGGATGGTCTTGTTCATATTTCCGAAATATGTGATAAATTTATTCGCCATCCTTCGGAAATAGTTAAAGTCGGAGATGTTGTAGACGTAACGGTTTTAAGCTGTGACGTTGAGAAAAAGCGCATTTCACTTACGATGAAAAAACCAAAAAACTAAAAAGAGAGCCCGTATTCGTTTGAATACGGGCTTTAGATTTTTTACAGCTTATTTGCGCTTAATGCTGACCTTCTTTACAAGAACGAATAACGCTCCTGCAATGCAGACGCTGACGAAAAGGGAAACGATCACAGCAACTACAAGACCGAGTGAAAATGCTCTGAAGGAAGGTGTTCCGAAAAGGAGCATTAAATTGACGACGATCAAAAGTGCAACGCTTACAAGAACATACTTTACGTATGATGCGGAAACTACGCCGTTGACAGCTTGTGCGGCGTCGAGCTTTTTAGCCTTGACGTTCTCTTTCGCACGAGCGAGCAAAGGCAATGTGAAATAGGATGTCAATACCAACACAAACAGTGCGATATACAATGCAGATGTGTTAATTTCGATTTGCAGTAATGCGTAAATTGCAGCAGAAAGAAGGAAAGCGATAACTTCGGAGGCTAAAAACGCAACTCCGCCGACAATACCTGTGCGAATGAAAGCGTATACGGCAACAAAGAAAAGCGCAACGCATACGATAAGCAAAACCGTGTTCAGCTGAACAGCGCCTGCATTAGCAGAAATTTTGCCGCTTGCAAGAATATTTTTATCTGCAAGAGAGAACTGTGAGGCAAAAGATGATTTTATGCTATCCATAACAGAGCTCTCAACTGAAGCAAAGCGAATAAACATCTGAGTATTTTCACTGCCCGTAATCTGCACGGTGGAGGAAAGCTTGGCGTTTTCCTTGATTATGGCAATAGCTTTATTATAATCCTCAGGTGTGATTTCTCGACCAAGCTCAACGTGTATCATCGAGCCGGAAGCGATATCTGTGCTGTAATTGAAGCCGCTTACAAAAAACATTACGAGACCGACTAAAATTACAGCGGCACAGATGATAAGAAGGATATTCTTTTTGCCGACGATGTCGAAGGAGGATTTTTCTGCGGTAATATTTTTAATTTTTTCGCTCATTTTGTTTACCTCCTTATATTCCGAAAAGCTTCATGTTCTTTACGCGGAAAGATGCGAAGCCTTTGAGGATGACGCGTGTGCAGATCATAACGCTGACGTATGCGCTTATAACGGCTATCAAAAGAGCGCCGCCGAATACTCTTGCATCGTTTGAGCCGAAGATAAGCATTGTAATGGCAATTATTGCAACGATACCTGCTTGCTCAAGCATTGCTTTCGTCGTTGCGGAAAAGCCTTCCGAAACGGCAAGGGAAGCAGATCTTCCTGTGTGCAAAGAGGATTTAATGCTTTCAAATAAAGTAATATTCATTGTTAAAGCGACGAGGATCGTTGCGATTATTGCAACGATAACGGCGGAAGAAAGCTTTAATCTGAAAGCAGAAATGAGAATTGCGGAAAGGGAAAGGGCGCTTATCGTTGAAACGATGCCTGCAAAGCCGCAAAGGCGATAGAAAACAAGTAAAAGCACTAAAACGATTATCAAACCGATACCGAAGCCAAGAACAGCCATTTTATCTGTTGCAAAGCCCCACATGGGAGAGATGGGCTGAGAGACGGAAGCTGTCATTTCAGCGTCAAGCTTGCCTAAAAGAGCTGTTGTTGCGAGATATCTTGCGAAATCCTCGGAAAAGTTTGCGGAGATCTGTGCAACTGTTTCGGTATAAGGCTCGTTAAATGCATACTGAGTCAAAACAGTGCCGTCGAGCTTTACGGAGATATAGTTTTTGTTTGCAGCTACCATTTCAGAGGAGGAATAAACGGTTGTGGCTTCCTTTAAAGCCTGAGCGCCTGCTTCGTCGAGAGCATACATAACGTAATACTGAATATCTGTTTCGCTTGAAACGGGACCGTAAGCGGGCTGAACGGCGGTGAAGTTTTTACTTGTATAGATCACGTTGCCGTCGGCAGTTTCAAAGGTGAGGTTGCCCTGTGCCGTGAGATATGCGAGGTCTGTCGTGGAAATAGCGTTACCTTCGACTAAAAGCTTATTGTTATCGTACGATGAAACCGTTACGTCGTTATATCCGAGGCTAATTGCTCTTGCGCTGATAGCAACGCGGAGCTTTTCGAGGGCAGCTTCGTGCTCCTCGGCTGTTGAGTTTTCGCTCAATTTAGCAGTTATGAAAAAAGCACGGCCGTCGCCGATCTCATGGTCGCGATTTACGGTACCAATGGAGCTTGTGAGCGGTAAAAGCTCAAAGTCTGCAATTGTGATACCGCATAATGCAACCGCCGTCAGCATAGCTGCGACCAATACGACCGCAACTATGCCTACAATGCGTTTAGACATAATAAATTACTCCTTATTTATCAAACTGTGTAAATATGATGGAAGCGTAAAATTCAATTTCGGGAAGAGTGATATATGCATACTCTCCGTCGATGGAGAAGCTTTCGCCGGGAATAAGGTCAACGACCTTGCGTGTTTCCGACAAGAAAAGCTTTACGTTGAGTCTTTCGCCCCAAAGAGAAGAGGGAAGTCTGACCTTGACTTTAACGCCGGCTTCGATGTTTGTGAGAACGTCTTCATCGACGTTATACTGCATGTTTACGATATCGACGAAGAAATTGTTTGCAAGGGGAGAATAGTTGAGAGTTGTAACAGCGTGAACGGGAAGGTTTTCAAGCTCTAAAAGGCTGTTGAGTGTGCCATCTTCAATAAAACCGTTAATTAAAGTCTTGAGGTCATTGAGATAGAGTTCTTCAAGCGTTTCCATATCGACCTTTGCGTGATAAATGAAGTAGTCTATCATCGGATCTGTTTCATAGTAAATTACCTTGCCGTTGCCTGAATATTCGTTGGCAAAATCAACGAGGATGTTGCTTTCGTGAAGCCTGAAATCGTTTGCTACGGAGTCAACATGACCTGCATCGTCGCCTGTTACGATGAGCACATTGCCCTTGTCGAGCCACGGACGAAGCACGTTATCTATAACGTCTTTGGAGATGGAGCGAACGTGGGGAAGAATAACAACCTTGCAACGGTCGATTCTGTCAGCAAGTCTGTCTGCCTGAATGCCGCGGTAAGGAATGTTGAGTTCATCAAATGCATGGCACCAGCCCATATAGGAAAGGTCTGTGGGATTCTTTTCGCCGCTTACAAAGCCGCCGGGAGCCAAGGTTGAAAGCTCGCTGTCTGCGGAGTAAACAACGCCGATTTCAGCGTAGAGTCTGCGGTCAGAGAAAAATTCACGAAGAACGCCAACGGATTCGTTGAGCTTGCCTGTGGAGTACTGCGTACCGACCTTGTTGCCGTAGAGCGTGCAGTTGTAAGCCAAAGCTTCGTAGCCGTACATATAAGCAAGGTTTCTTACCTCGTCACCGTAGTACCAAAGAACAGCTTGAGTGCTGCGTGTCGTGTCGGAAAGAAGGGACATTGCATGACCTGAATAGCCGTAAGGAGTGGGACCTGATGTGGAGAAGCCCGTTGCGGCAGAGTAGTAGTTGCCGAATTCCGTATGAACAAGGTCAAGCGTTTCGCCGTCGCAAGCGCTGAATGTGAGATAGGGGAAGTCGTTTGCACAAACTGCAACGGATTCAGCGTCACCGTTGTACTTGAGTGCGGCGTCCTTTATAGCTTTGAAAACAGCGGAGTTGTGAGCTGTGTTTTCTTTGGACTTGAAGGCGATATATGTGAGCCAGATGGGATCTTCCGCCCAAGAAGCATCTCTTGTTGTCCAGGAGCCGTAGCCGAGAAGGTTATCAACGGGACAGTCGGGATCAAGCTCAAGGCATCTTTGCTTAACGTATGCGGAGATGCTGAAATCGTCGGCGACTTCGCCTGCAAGGGTTGTATCTGATTTCAAAAGCTCGCGGAACTTGTATTCGCTCCAATCGCCGAAAGCCTTTTTAAGCGGATTGTTGTTGACGTTATCCCAACCGTTCCAGTTGTCGATCCAGAAAAAGTCTGTGCCGTTTGCAACGAGATAATCAACGGTCATAGCGGCGTATTCAGCCCAGAAGGGAGCGGAGGAGTCTTTACCGATGGAAAAGTCATCGGAATAGACCATGTTTCCTTTGTAATCTTTAAGACCGATTATACCGGGAACGCTATCGTCGAAGCCTGAAACCGTTACAAATTCATCGTAACGAACGACTTGTCCGTTTATATCCTTTGCACCGCAGGCATCGTAGAAGGTTGCAAGATGCGGTGTCAATCTGTCGCCGCCTTCAAGATAACCCTGTGCAACTGTTCCATCGGGATAAGTGGGAAGTGCAAGCTCGGGGTAATTTTGAATCGTAAAGGGTTCAGCCCATTCTTCGTTGTTTACAAAGGAGTGAATGCCGCCCCATGCCAGATAGTTTGCATTGGGATTTTTGCCGGGACCGCTGGATGCCCAAGACCATGCGTTTGCAATGACCTTAGCAGAACCTGTTTCCTCGTTCATTTCAAAAGAGCCGTCTTCAAGCTGATGAAGAGCTATGAGCATATTACGGCTGTCGCCCTGAAGCTCGATCCATGCGCCGACCTTAAGCTTGAAAAGCTTTGCCTGCTCAACGGTTCCCTTGCTGCCGACAACGCTTGTTTCGCGAAGGAAAGGACCGCGGCCTTCATCGTTGTAGATAGAACCGATAGTGTCACTGTTTGCATCAAATGCATCCATAGGATCGCCTGTTGCGTTAAAGCGAGCCCAATTATCCCACCAGCCTATAGGCTCGTGGACTTTAAGAGCGTCGGAAACAGAGACTTGTGCGTTTGCCGCAACTTCGTCATATGTTTTATCGCTTCCGTCAGGACCTTCGGGGAACGGAGTAGCCGTAGGCTCTGCGGGAGCATCAGTAGGTGTAGACGTTACAGTTTCGGAGGGAGAAACTTCAGGAGTGGGAGTTTCATCTCCGCTTGTTTGGTTGTTACCGCACGCACAGCAAATTAAAAGCATTGCAATTGCGACGATAAAAACGAGTAAGCGCTTTTTCATCATAACAAATCCTTTCGTACCATTGTTTTAAAATAAAGTATATCATATATGAAATTTGTTGTCAAGCATTTTTGCGTAAAGAGCGACTTTCATGATGACACGTGAATAATAAAATGTGTTATTCAATAAAATTAAAAATTTATGTTCAAAAAACTTGACATTGAGCGAAAATAATTTTATAATATATAGAAATAATTGATTTAGGGGTTGTGTAAAATGAAGAAAAATATTCTGGTTTCCTTGATGATAATCGCTGTTTTGGTTCTTATATGCTCTTGCGGTAATACACAGCAAGGAGATGGAAGTGTAACAGAAACGCCGATTCCCGATGTTACGAATACGACTGCTCCGGACGTGATCTCTGATACGGCAGTTGTGGTTAAAGCCGATGAATGCGAAGGCAAAATAGGTGATACCGTCGAAGTGCCTGTTTATGTGCTCAATGGAAATCCCCTCAACGGAATACAGTTTATCGTTAAATTTGATAACACCAAGGTCAAGCTTATTTCAACCGAGGAAAGCATTGACGAGCAGGTTTCCGAAGCTTTAGGCGGAATGAGTTCAATAACGATCACACCTGATTCGTTGTCGTATGCATGGGTAAATTCAATTAAGAAGTCTGCTGATGAAAAAATAATGACTTTGAAGTTTGAAATACTCAGTGGCAGTGTCGGCGAAAGTGTTGACATAACTATCTCCAATTGTGTAGCGGCAGCTTACAATGAAAAAGACGAAAGCGTTGCATATGACGAGATACAGACTGTTAACGGTGCCATCAATATCAAATAAAATTTAAGGAGTGTAATAGTTTTGGACGGAATGGTAAAAGAGATTGCCGAAAGATTAAGAGGGCTTCGTGAAATGTCCGATTATTCTGTGGCGGAAGCGGCAGAGGGTATAGGTATATCCGAGCAGGCTTATCTCAGATACGAAAATGCACAGGATGATATTCCTGTAAGTATAGTTAATCTTGCGGCAAAGTTTTATAAAATTGACATGACCGAGCTTTTGACGGGAACATCGCCAAAGCTTCGTGACGTTTGTTTTGTAAAGGCTGGCGAGGGCTTGTCTGTTGAAAGATACGATGAATATGAGTTCCAGAGCCTTGCATATAAATTTGCGAACAGAAAAATAGAGCCTCTTCTTGTTACGGTATCTCCTAAGGACGATCCTCAGCTTGTTACACACGACGGACAAGAGTTCAACTATCTGCTTGAGGGCAGAATTAAGATAACAATAAATAAGGCTGAATATATTCTTGAGCCGGGAGACAGCTTATATCACAATCCTCAGCTTCCCCACAAAATGGTTGCTTTGGATGACAAGCCTGCAAAGTTTTTAACGGTAATATTATTATAAAGGAAGTATAAGATGTCTTTGGTAGAAAAATTTACGAACAGAGTTGATTTTGATACGTATGAGGATTTTCATGCTAATTTCAAGATCAACGTTCCCGAAAATTTCAATTTCGCTTACGATATTATAGATGAATACGCACGCATTGAGCCTGACAGACCTGCGCTTGTATGGTGCAACGATTTCGGAGAGGAGAAATTCTTTACCTTTGCCGATTTCAAGCGTGAGTCCGATAAAGCGGCAAATATGTTTAAAAATCTCGGCATTAAAAAAGGCGACAAGGTCATGCTCATTCTTCGCCGCCGCTACGAGATATATTTTTGTATTTTTGCGTTGGCAAAGCTTGGCGCGATATTTATTCCCGCAACGAATATGCTTATGAAAAAAGATATCGTTTACCGTAACAATGCCGCAGGTGTAAAGGCTATCGTGGCATACGATACGAATGATATCCCCATGCACGTTGACAGCGCACGAGCAGATTCACCCACGGTTGAAAAATATATCCTTGTTGGAGCTAAAAAGGAAGGGTGGATCTCATACGAAGAGGAAATGGAGAAGGCATCCGATATGTGGGAGCGTCCCACGGGTGAGCTTAATACCTATAATGAAGATATAATGCTCATCTACTTTACATCGGGCACGAGCTCCGACCCGAAAATGACGGCTCATAATTTCACATATCCTCTCGGTCATATAGTAACGGCGAAATTCTGGCACAGGGTACAAGACAGAAAGCTCCATCTTTCATTGGCTGAATCAGGCTGGGCAAAATTTGGCTGGGGAAAGCTTTACGGTCAGTGGATATGCGGCGCAGTACAATTCCTTTATGATATGGAAAAGTTCGATGCGCTCAAGGTGCTTGAGAAAATCGAAAAGTACAAAATCACGACTTTCTGCGCACCGCCAACCGTTTATAGATTTTTGATCCATGAGGATTTCAATAATTATGACCTTTCATCCCTTAAGGCTGTTACTACAGCAGGTGAAGCGCTCAACCCCGAGGTGTATAACAAGTTCCGTGAGCTTACGGGACTTGAGATAAAGGATGGCTTTGGTCAGACTGAAACGACGATTCTCGTTGGCAACTTCATCGGAGTTGAAACGTGCCCCGGCTCCATGGGTAAGCCTAACCCCATATATGATATTGATATAATTGACGACGATGGCAACAGCTGTCCCGATGGTGTTGAAGGCGAGCTCGTTATTCGCAATTACAGCACCAAGCACCCTGCAGGTATAACTGTCGGATATTACGGCGATGCTGTGGCGACGGAAAAGGTGACACGCTTCGGTATGTATCACACGGGCGACGTCGTTTACCGAGACGAATACGGCTACTTCTGGTTTGTGGGACGTAATGACGACGTTATTAAAGCGTCGGGCTACCGTATAAGCCCCTTTGAGGTTGAAAGTGCGCTTATCGAACATCCTGCAGTAGTGGAATGTGCCGTAACGGGCGCGCCCCATAAAGACAGAGGCCTTGTTGTTAAGGCAACTGTCGTGCTTACAAAGGGCTTTACGCCCTCAGACGAGCTTATAAAGGAGCTTCAAAATCACGTTAAAAGGGTTACAGCACCTTATAAGTATCCGCGTATAATTGAGTTTGTTGACGAGCTCCCGAAAACGCACAGCGGTAAGATCAAGCGCGCTCAGATACGCAGAGAAGATAACGCAAAAGCGTAAAATTTATAAAACAGCGGTTATGGTATATGCTATATCCGCTGTTTTTATGCAAATTGTCTTATTTTAATTATAAAATGTCTTATTTCGGCGTATTGACAATAAAAATAAAATTATGTTATAATAAATATATTCAATTATTTTTTTTGAAAGGAACGAAACAAATGAGAAGAATTTTATCAACTGTTTTGGCGCTTTGTATGCTCATTTCTATGGTGAGCGGTTTTTCCTCGTTTGCGGCGAATTTGTCGATTTCACAGATCGATGAGCAGCAGGCCGGCGCGGAGATATATCTTGGCGGTATCAAAACGGGAACAACTGCGAATATTAAAATATACGCACCGGGCTCTGATGAGGTTTGGATGGAAAACGACGCTAAAGTTGCACCCAACCACACTTATTCGTGGACGGTTACCTTGCCTGAGGGTGTAACAGGTACTTTTAGAGTGGTTGTTGACGACGAGGCTGAAATGACGTTCAACGTAGTGGAGAAAACTGATTCTGACGTTCCCGGCGGAAGCACGGGTAGCGGAAGCGGAAGCGGCAAGCAGGATGACACAAACATCGAAACGCTTGTTCAAGGTATCCGTGTTTATGTAGACGGTGTCGTTCAGCAGTTTGAGGTTGCCGCTTATGATAAAAACGGTGCTGTTATGGTGCCGCTTATTGAGTTTGCAGACGCTTGCGATATTCGTTACACAAAGAATGACGACGGTACTTATACGCTTGAAAGAAGCCTTGTAAATCACAAGGTTGACAGCACGAAGACTGAAGAAAAAGACGGCGTTTTAATGGTCGAGCTTGCATATATTGCACACGATGCATTTGATTATGCCGTAACATACGACGCTGAAAGAAACGTTGCGGCAGTCGGTACGAAGGAAAAGAGCGAATGGTGGTTCCAGATGTACCCGACACAGTCTGAGCATGACTTTGTTGAATCCACAAAGGCTAACACCTCCCGTCAGAATTACGGTGCAGACTTTGCTTGGGGTATCCTTGCTCAGCGCGGAAGCCAGCGTGAAACTGCAAGTCAGAGCGAGTTGTTCGGCTTGATGGGCTATAAGCTGCTTTCCTATTTTGAAGCGTCCGGTACTGTTATGACATTTGCTATTGGCTATGCCAACAAATTTGAGGAATGCGATTTTTCACAACTTTACAATACGAACGCTTGGAGCATTGTCGCAAAGCAGGATCCCACGGGATATGATTATATCACTTACGTAGGTATTCACAATGAGATAAACAACGAGCCTGTTGTCGGCGACCATGCAACAAGAGAAGTTTTGGGTTATACCGACAGCGCACTTGCATATCCTGATGGTTCTTCCGCTATCGGCTTCCTTGACGATCCCGAGCTTCCGTATCCCACAAACGCAAAGATCTACGATATGGCTTGCACAAAATCCGTATCAGGCAATCTCTCCGTTGCCGCTTTCGGTATGGAATACACCGGGGAAAAGAGAAAAGACGAATTTATCAACTTCACAGTCGGAAGCAAGCTTATGCCTACGTATGCAGGCAAAATGGAAGGAGATACGGTTACACTTTTACAGATGGACTTCTCCAAGGACGTAGCATCTCCTTTTTGGCTTGAGCATGCAAGAATTTCCGCCAAGGAATTTGCTAAAAACGGTATGGACGGCGCTTGGTTTGACAACATGTCTCTTTGGGATAACTTCCAGAGCGTATTCAATTGCTTCGGCGATTGGAGTGAATATAAGTTCAATCTTTGGCTTGAAGAAAACTATACGGCTGACGAACTTGCGGCGTTCGGTATCGACCTTAGTAATTTCAACGTAAGAGAAAGAATCGTTGAGATCGCAACGGAATACGGCGCAAACGATGCAACTTCCTACGGTGACCGTGCGTATACGCTTACAACTTGGCTTGATGAGCCTGTATGGAATCTTTACAAGGTTTTCAAATCCAAGCTCGGAAGCGAATACCTTTTCAATATGTATAAGATCATGAAGGAAGAGTCTGCTAATGCAGGCAACACGGAAGGCTTCATGGTTATCGGTAACGATATGCCCGTTCTCAACCACGGCTGGATCACAGACGAATGGCTTGATATGTGCGGAACTGAAATAAACACAGCCTGGAACATGACTTTTGGCTCAAGGGGCATTGGAAATGTTCCTGACGGCAGAATGTCCATTCATTATCATGCTGCGACTGAAACACAGTCAGGACGTTACGGTGCCGTTTGGTACTATGCAGACGGTGATGTTGCAGGCAAAACTGAAACAGGTAAAGTAATACTCGCCGAAGCTTTTGCAAACAATATGTTCGTAAAGCGTGCTGACAATACGGCAGGTACAAACACAAGCCACCGCTGGCTTAACAAATTTATCTACGCTAACGAAGAAATTTTCGGCACACGTTACTCCAGATACGATGTAGCTATCGTTTGGTCAACGGAGAACCAGCTTGGTAATATGGCACCCAACCATCCGTCGGGAAGCAATATGGATAAGCAGTATCATATGCAGGGCATGTGGGGCTTTGCCAATGCGCTTACCGAAGCTAACGTTCCTTACCGTATAATCCCCGAATGGAAGATAAACGATCAGACACTTGAAAACGTAAAAACTCTTATCCTGCCCAACCTTGAATGCATGGATGAGGATATGTTTGAATACTACAAGAATTTTGCAGGAAATGGCGGAAGACTTATTGTAACAGGTGCGGCAGGTCTCAGACACGGTGACGACGGCGCGTTTATGCTCCGTGAAAACGGCTTGTTTGACGATATTGTCGGTGAAAATACTGCTGAAAACGCTCCTTGCATAGACCTTATGACAAGCGCTTCCTACAGCGAAGAGTTCAAGGTAGTTGATTACGGAAAGGGCAAGATCGTTTGGACTGCAGAACCCATCGGACACACGTATTTCATGCAGAAGGGCTTCAGAGAAGTGTTCCTTCCTGTAATCCTTGATATGGTTACAAATACGACAACTCTTCTTGAGACAGTTGATTTCCCGTCCACAGTTTCCGCTTATATGCTTCAGTCCAAGGACGGTCAGCAGGTATTTGTTGACCTTGTAAACTACAACGTGGATAAGGCGTCTGACGTTGTTACACCTACGGATGCACTCACATTTAAGGTAAAGCTTCCTTACGGTCTTGAAAATGTAAAGGCTCTTGCTATTACACCCGATACCGACAATGCTGAGCTTGCAGTAACCGTAAACGACGGCTGGGCAACTGTAACGGTTGATAGCGTAAACATCTACACATCTGTTAAGATTGCCGATGCGGCTGTTATAGACGCTGATATGAATCCCGTCGAGGATACTCCCACACCTACACCTACAAAGGCTCCTGCCGCTGAAAGCACACCCACCGACGCTCCTAATGACACAGATACACCGACTCCTGCTCCGGGCGAAGAAGGCGGCGTAAACGCCGGCGTTATCGTAGGCATCGTGGCGGCTGTTGTCGTTGTAGCGGCTGTAGTAGTATTTGTCGTTATTAAAAAGCGTAAATAATCACGATTTTTTTATAAAAATCCCAAAATAATCATAGTAAAATTTTAAATTGTGTATTATAATATACATAATCGCAAAGGGAGTCCATCTTGCGTTGGACTCCCTTTAGTTAAAAGGAGAATTTGAAATGACATCGAGAGAACTTGTGGCAAAAACCATACGCGGAGAAAACACAACGGGGATAACACCTGTATATGGCTGGGTATTTGCAAATCTTGAGGCGCAATTATCTGAAAAATTCGGATCTGTTGCCGCATTTGAAGACCACTATAAGTTTGATATGGCGCATATTTTCGGCGGACCGTCACCCTTTAATATGGAAGAAATGAACAAGATCAAAGCGGCGGGCGAGGAGCTTACTCCCGATATCGTTCTTCAATATGCCATGAATCCCGTTGATAATATGGCTGATTATCAGAATATCGTTGAAGGCCTTGAGCATCACGGCAAACAGCGCGACCGTTTTTGCTATCTTCAGACAAACGGTATTTTTGAATGCGTAAACGGCGTTTTCGGTATTGAGGATCATCTTTGCAATATGCTTTTATATACCGATGAAATGGCTGAAATTTATGCAAGACTTGCTCAGTGGAACAAGCAGTTTGCTCTCAACGCTATTGAGCTTGGTGTCGATATGATCCACGTTTCCGACGACTGGGGCGCACAAAGAAGCCTTCTTTTCAGTAAGGAGCTTCTTCGCGAGCTTATTTATCCCAATCATAAGGTCACTTGCGACGCTGTTAAACAGGCAGGCGCTTTCTTGAGCATGCATTCCGACGGATGCGTTATGGATGCTCTCGATGTTATTTGCGAGCTTGGATATGACGTTATTCATCCGTGGCAGGAGACTGCAGGAATGGATTATCAGGTTTATCTTGATAAATATTCCGATAAATTTGGCATTCTTGGAGGTCTTTGCATCCAATCCACACTCGGTTTTGGCGATTATGCAAAGGTTGAAAGCGAAATTAAACGCGTATTTGAGCTTCTCAAGGGTAAGCGCTGGATGTTCTGTACAACGCACTTTGTTCAGGACCATTGCAGTATCGACGAGCTTTGCTTCGCTTATGACCTTGCCGTAAAGCTTGCAAGGGGATAAAACGTAAATCCTCTCGTTTTACATTAGATAAAAATAGCATGAGAAAAAACTCATGCTATTTTTTTAACTGTTTTTGTTCCTTTTGACATTGGATAGGGGATTGGCATCAACGGCACTTTTAAGCCGTTTATCGTCAAGATGTGTGTATATTTGCGTCGTTGAAAGCTGTTCATGGCCCAAAATTTCCTGAAGCGCAAGAACGTCAACATTTCCGTGTTGATACATAAGCGTTGCCGCAGTATGGCGAAGCTTATGTACGGAGAGGTTTCGTTCTTTAAGACCTGCTTTTTCTAAATATGTTTTAACCATTTTTTGTATGCTTGAAACACACAAACGAGTGTTATTTCTGCCGATAAAAAGAGCGTTTGCGTCTTTATTTTGAATTATGGGACGTATTTTCAGGTAATCTTTGATCGCGGCGACAGAAGCATCGTTTAAATATACAATTCTTTCCTTATTTCCTTTTCCGACTATTCTGATAGTCTGTGAAGAGAAGTTGATATCGCCGAGAGAGATGCCTGCAAGCTCTGACACACGCATACCGCAGTTGAGGAACAAGGTAATAATGGCGTAATTCCTTATGGCGTTTTTGCCGTCGATGGACGACAGGAGTTGTAAGCTTTCGTCAAGCGAAAGATACTTTGGCAACCGTTTTTTTACAACGGGAGATTCAATGTCCTTAGCGGGGTTCGTATCCATAATATTCAAACGGACTGTCAGGAACTTAAAATACGATCTTAAAGCTGAAAGCTTTCTTGCACGAGCGGCTTCTTTATTATGGAGCGTATCGGCGCAGAAAAATAAAAAGTCGTAGATATCGTTGGAAGAGATGGTTTTAACGAAATCGTAGTCAAGGTCATCAATGGAGATATCGTTGAATTCAATTTTTTTGTCAACGAGATTTCGGTTAAGTTTCATAAATCTGAAAAATATTCGAAGACTTATAAAATATTCTTCAACAGTTTTCGGAGATTTGTTTTTGATCGTTAACATGTGAGTTAAAAAATCTTTTAAATAACGCGGTGCGTTTGCAACATTGTCAGACATATCAAAATCCTTATCAATCAAGGCTGTGAGCGTCATATCAGTCAAAATAACACAAATAAGCCTTTTTAGTTGTTTTCCACTTCCCTCAATTCCACAAAATTTTCATTTTGATGAATTGGATGTAAAATTTTTCAGACGGGGATGCGGATAATCTTTACTTTAAATTATACACTCCCCGTCTGAAAATGTCAAATGTTTTATTGCGAAATTACATTCTTTCTTTGATGGCGTCAAGGAATTGTTCCGTAGTTACGCTTTGTTTATTTTCAAGCTTTGAAATTGCGGCAAGGTCGCCCGTCATAATTCCGCTTTCGATAGTGTTGATAGTTGCCTTTTCAAGCTTGTCGGCAAAATCGCAAAGCTCGTTTATTCCGTCAAGCTCGCCGCGCTTGCGCAACGCTCCCGTCCAAGCAAAAATGGTTGCAACGGAGTTTGTTGACGTGGGCTCACCTTTGAGATGCTTATAATAATGACGCGTTACGGTTCCGTGTGCCGCTTCGTATTCGTACTTGCCGTCCGGTGAAACGAGTACCGACGTCATCATACCAAGGCTTCCGAAAGCAGTTGCAACCATGTCGGACATAACGTCACCATCGTAGTTTTTAAGCGCCCAAATAAATCCTCCTTCGGAGCGCATTACGCGCGCTACAGCGTCATCTATAAGTGTGTAAAAATACTTAATGCCTGCTTTTTCAAATTTTTCCTTGTATTCGTTTTCGTAAAGCTCTTCAAAAATCGCTTTAAACGTGCCATCGTACGTTTTAGAAATGGTATCTTTTGTTGAAAACCACAGATCCTGATTCATATCGAGGGCGAAATTAAAGCAAGAACGTGCAAAGCCGCGGATACTCTTTTCCGTATTATGCATTCCGAGAGCGATGCCGCTCCCCTTTTTGAACTCGTGAACGGTTATACGCTTCTCACCACTGTCATCTGTTATAACAAGCTCGACCTTTGCACCGTCGGGAATTTTCGCTTCGCTTGCCTTATAAATGTCGCCGTAAGCGTGTCGAGCGATGGCTATGGGCTTTTTCCACGTAGGAACGTAAGGCTCAATGCCTTTGACAACAATGGGAACTCTGAAAACGGTGCCGTCCATTATAGCACGAATGGTGCCGTTCGGGCTTGGATACAAGCGCTTAAGAGAATATTCCTTTAAACGAGCCTCATTGGGTGTAATGGTTGCACACTTTACAGCTACGCCGTACTTGTTTGCGGCTTCTGCAGAGCGTTTTGTTATTTCGTCGTCGCTTTCGTCGCGAGAAACAAGTCCCAAATCGTAATATTCAGTTTTAAGATCTACATAAGGTAAAATGAGCTTTTCTTTTATCATAGCCCATATAATGCGGGTCATTTCATCGCCGTCCATCTCGACGAGTGGTGTTTTCATTTGAATTTTTGCCATATATTATATGTACCTTTCCACGATGTTGCACAGTTTGTCGTATTTATTGAGCATATCCTGTGCAAGCTTTATCTGATTTCTTGCACGCTGCAGGTTGTGATCGGTGCGTGTTACCTTGAAATACTTGTCGCCGTCAAGGTAGTCAGCCATAAATCGAGACGCAAGCTCGATTGTCAGAACTACACCGCCTAAAGCCATGTTTTTAAGCTCTGTTTTCTCTAAAAATCCGCTGCAGGAGCTTACAAAGCCGTGAGTAAACTGCTCGTAAAGAATAAGGTCAACGCCGACCTTGGAAAGATCGGGCTCATCTTCGATTGCTGTTGACGCGGCAAATCTTACGGCGTCGCCGTAATCGTAAAGCGAAAGACCGGGCATTACCGTGTCAAGGTCGATAACGCAAAGCGCCTTCCCTGTTTTGTTGTCGATAAGAATGTTGTTATACTTGGTGTCGTTGTGAGTAACACGAAGCGGAAAAGCCTTCGCGTTTTGCATATTTACAAGGCTTTCAGCTATGTCGCGGTATGTTTCGAAAAAGAAAATATCGTCCGAAACAAATTTAGCTCTGCCTACCTCATCTCTCTCTACGGACTCGAAAAACGTCGTCATACGTTTTTTCGTATTGTGGAAATCGGGTATAGTTTCAATAAGCTCATCCATGGGAAAATCAGCAAGCATCTTTTGGAAATTACCAAATCCGACACCTGCATGGTACAGATGTGAAGGATCGCTTACAGTATCATAGGTGCTTGCACCGTCAATGAAATAGTAAGCACGCCAATATTCACCGTCTTCGTCAATATAAAAAAGCTTACCGTCGTTGGTGGGAATGATGGTGAGCGTTTCCCTGTTAGGGTCTCCGCCTGCTAATTCTATCTTCTTTTTTATGTGTTTTGTAACGGCATCAATGTTTTTCATTACAAGCTCAGGCTGTTTGAAAACGTATTTATTTATCGCCTGAACGGTGTAGCTGTACTTATCGTTGCCGTCTTCATAGTAAAAACGGTATGTTTTATTGATGTTACCCGTTAAGTTTTGTACTATGCGCTTAAGCTCGCCCTTGAATTGAAAGTTAGAAGCGATCTTTTTTAATTTTGCGGTCATAATAGATCCTATCTCCGACTTGTATTAAAGTGATGCTCCGTCGGTTGAGCATACTTAAACCTAAGCCCGAGTTGGTTCGGGCTTAGGCTGCAATGCGTTATATTCCTTTGATTACATCGGTGCCCATATACGGACGAAGTGCCTCGGGGATAGTTACAGAGCCATCTGCGTTCTGATAATTTTCAAGTATAGCCGCAACTGTTCTGCCAACGGCAACGCCTGAGCCGTTAAGAGTATGAAGGAATTTAGCCTTATCGGTAGGGTTTTTCTTGAACTTGATATTGGCTCTGCGAGCCTGGAAGTCCTCGAAGTTGGAGCAAGAGGATATCTCAACATAACGATTATATGAAGGCATCCATACTTCTATGTCGTATGTTTTAGCGGAAGAAAATCCGAGGTCACCGCCGCAAAGGCATACTACACGGTAAGGTAAGCCAAGACCTTGAAGAACCTTTTCAGCGTCGCGTGTAAGAGATTCAAGCTCATCGTAGGAGCTTTCGGGATCTGCAAACTTAACAAGCTCGACCTTGTTGAACTGATGCTGACGGATAAGTCCGCGTGTATCACGGCCGGCGCTTCCTGCCTCCGCACGGAAGCAAGCGGAATATGCGCAATACTTCATGGGAAGCTTTGTGCCGTCGACGATCTCGTCGCGGTGCATATTCGTTACGGGAACTTCAGCGGTGGGGATAAGGAAATAATCGTTATTGGAAACCTTGAAAGCATCCTCTTCAAACTTGGGAAGCTGACCTGTGCCGCGCATGGAATCGCGGTTTACCATGTAAGGCGGGAAAATCTCTGTATATCCGCTTTCGGAATGAGTGTTAAGGAAATAATTGATTATAGCGCGTTCAAGCTTAGCTCCGTTTCCTCTGTAGAAATGGAATCGAGCACCTGTTACCTTGGCGGCTGTTGCAGGATCGAGAATGCCGAGAGCATCGCCGATGTCCCAATGCGCCAAAGGCTCAAAATCGAAGGCTTTCGGCTCGCCCCAACGGCGTACCTCGACGTTTTCGTCGCTGTCAGCGCCTTTGATTACGGATTCATGAGGAATGTTGGGAATTCTCAAGAGCATATCCTCGATTTGAGCATCCAAAGCGGAAATTTCAGCGTTATTCTGCTTAATAGTTTCGGAAAGCTCCTTCATTTCGGCGAAAAGTGCAGTTGTATCCTCGCCTGCCTTCTTCATCTGAGGAATCTTTTTGGAAACTGCGTTTTGCTCGGATTTCATCTGTTCAGTCTTGAAAATGAGCTCGCGTCTTTTATCGTCAGCTGCTACGATTGCGTCAAGGTCGTAATTCTTGCAACGCTTGTCCATGCCTATTTTGAAGCGGTCAAGATCCGCTTTTATCATCTTTAAATCCAACATTTTATTTCACTTCTCCTGTAATAAGTATTCCGCTCTTCTTCGGAACGGTGAGTTTGATCTTGCCTGACTTGCTCGGCTTTACCTTTTCAATGTTTCCGCTTTCGGGATAAAATACGGTAAGCTCGCCTGAAAGGATCGTCTTAATCGTGACCTTATCATCCTCGAGGGCTCTGTTATATACAGCAAGCACGTGAGTATCGTCGATGACGTTGTGTCTTACCCAAAGCTTCGGATGAGTTCCATCAACATCGATGGGCTTTTCGCAAAGCTCAGATACATCGGAAACGATGCTGTCAATATTGGTGAACTTGATCTGGCTGGGATATTCATCAACAAGCTCTCTTACCTGCTCTGACATACCGCTTTCAAAGCGGCAAACAAGGAGTGTAATACCGCCGTCAAGAAGGCGCTTGATGGAGCTGTAGGCATCGGGGTCGATATATCCGGAATCAAAAATCACAAGTGTTTCAAATTTTTCAAATCTTGTGGAAATAATACCGTTCTCAGCGTTACATTGCAAAAGTCCGCGGTCATCAATAAGATCGTAGTCCCACTGACTATCCAAAAGTCTGAGCTGAGCCTCGCCGTAAGCATATTCAAGGCGCTTTACAGCTTCGCTTGAGAACGGAGCAACATGGGAAGGACCGACGAACCATATCTTATGGTCGCGCGGAATGTATCTTTCCCAAGCACCAGTCATCGGAATATGCATAAGAACGGGTGCGACGTGCTTGCCCTCGCTGAGGAATGCGGCAAGACGGCCCATATAAATTTCCCAAGCTTTTCTTTCGTGAGGCGGGAACTGATCGTAGCCATAGTAAGAGGCGATGTTATTTATACCGAGCATATACTGATATGTACCTGTGTTGAACATATCGGAAATATCATAAGGAAGATGCCAAAAGCTGTTTGCAAAATGGAAGCTGGACTCGCTCATGGTGCGCTTGTGCCCCATAAGGTGCGCGGCAGAGGATGCCGTCTTTTCGGGGATAACGTCACGGGGATTTACAGAGTGAAGTCTGTCAACGCCAGGCATCTGCATATAGCACATAAGACCGAAAAGATCTGCGTTAAGAGCGATCTGCATGGAAAGTGTCTCTTCGCCGTACATATGACCTGTAGATTCAAGTCCGTGTTTTTCGCACCAATCGTATATCTGCTTGAAGAAGGTTCTTTCATATGTGCGTGCAACGAGTTTCCAATAGTCGCGGCGAACGCGCTTATAATCTGTATCTGTATCAAAGAAGATGCAGTCAAAATTCTTGGTTATATCATAGCCGTATGTGCGGACAAATTCCTGCTCAAACGTATCTGTCCATGCAACGACTGCATAGGGCTCGTAGAAGTGATAACCGCAGCCGTGGCAAGCAACGCTGGGCTCGTCGGTGAAGATAGCTTCAAGCTTAGATACGTTTTCTTCGCCGAGATACTTTACATAGCTGTCGTGTGTGCAGTTGATGAATGCCTTTACAACATCGTCACGAAGCAGGTCAACAAACGGAACGCCTGCATGGACAAAGTAATTCAGCTTCTTTGTAACGAACGCGCAGACGATCCAATCTCCTTCGGGGAGATCCCACGAAACGACGTTGTCTTTGACTTCAAGGTCGATTTTGCCTAAAACGGATATTTCTTCGTCGGAAATACGAGGATAAGCTGCAGCAGAATGGATTTTAATTTTTAAATCCAAGGAGTTGAGCGTGTTGATCTGCTCTTCGGTAAACTCATTACGCAATGCATCAAGATTTCTTTTTCCACCGTCTACAGTAAAGCTTCCCTTTCCGCCTGTTGTGCGTACATGAGGGCAGGTTGCACCGCGGACGTGAAAATCGTGATCCTGCTCATAGGTCCACTTTCCTGCGGCACCGCTGGGAAAGCCTCGCTCATCGTAAAGCCATACCTTAAGACCGCGCTCGTAGCATTTTTCAATAAACGTGCGAAGAGCCTTCCAATCAGCCTCGTCTGTAAGATACTTGTCGTAAATCTGTTCTCTGGGCGTGCCGGGAGATGCCTCGGTGTTTACAACGAAGCCACCCATGCCCTTTTCTGCGGCACGGTCGAGAAATTCGTCCATTTTTTCGGGCTGCTTCGGATAATGACAATGGATTATCTGAAGCGGACGATAAATATTATCGGGATTATTAAATTGAGCTGTAAGTTTTTCTAATGTTGACATATATTCTGTTCCTCCTCAAGATTTTTTTGAGAATTACAATATATTTATTTTCCTACACAGAATTTGCTGAATACTTCGTCGAGTATTTCTTCTGTGATAAGTTCTCCTGTTATTTCCGCAAGAGCATCTGCGGCAAGTGATAAATCGGACGTAGACATATCGAGAGGCATTCCGCTTTCCAAAGCCTGCTTTGCGTATTGAGTATGAGTATGTGCTTTTTTGACGAGAGAAAGGTGTCTTGCACTTATGGCGGCTTCCCCTACGTTTGAGGTGTCGGTGAGCATCAGCTCATTTACGGCTGATGCAAGCTCGTCTATACCGCTTCCGTTTATGGCGGAAAGGTAAACTATTCTGTCGAATGCGCCGAGGATAAACTCAGAGTCAAGCTCGGTTGGCAGATCTGTTTTATTCAGCACGGCAATGGAACTGCCTCCGCTTTTTTTTACGGCGTCAATCAGCATTTTGTCGTTTACGTCGGCAGGACGTGAGCTGTCAAATATACCTATAACCAAGCGTGCGTCGCTTATTCTGTCAACGGCACGCTTGACGCCTATGGCCTCGACGGTATCATCTGTATCTCTGATTCCCGCAGTGTCGGCAAGCTTAAGGAGGATCTCCCCGACTCTTACCGTTTCCTCGACGATATCTCTCGTCGTACCCGGGATATCTGTAACTATGCTTTTTTCACTGCCTGAAAGCAGGTTCATAAGTGTTGATTTACCTACGTTCGGCTTTCCGCAAAGCACGGTATTTACACCGTTTCGCAAAACGGCGCCGTCGTCAAAGGTGCTGATAAGCTTGCTTAAAATTTTCTCAACCTGAGTAAGTTCATCTATCAGTGACTCGGCAGTCAAAGTGACGGCATCCTCGTCGGGAAAATCAACGAAAGCCGTTATTTCAGCCAAAACGCTTACGATAGCGCCTTTAGCTGAAGATATTTTTTCGGAAAGAGCGCCGCTGAGCTGCTTTGATGCCATTGCGAGGGCTGTATTGCTTTCGGCTGATATCATATCCATTACGGCTTCGGCTTCGGTAAGGTCAAGCTTACCGTTTAAAAAAGCTCTTTTGGTAAATTCACCGTTTTCGGCAGGCGTTGCCCCTGCTTCATACAAAGCCTGTAAAAGCTGTTTTGAAAGGTATACACCGCCGTGACATGAAAGCTCGACTACGTTTTCACCCGTGTAGCTTTTCGGTGCGCGAAATACGGTAGCTAAAACAGTATCGGATATTGAATTTGAAATATAGGCATGTCCGAAATGTACCGTATAGCCGTCGCAATTTGAAAGCGGCACGCCTGATACAGATTTAAATACTTTGTCGGCGATATCAAAAGCATCCTCTCCGCTTATGCGGATAACGGCAATTCCACCGGGATACTGCGGAGTTGATATGGCGGCAACTGTTGAATAAAAATCCATTTACTCATCCAACCTAATGAATACAATTTATCAATAATATATTATATCACAAATCTCTTTTTTTGCAAGAGAAATCGGAAGATATTTTTATTTTTATTAAAAAAATAAAGAAAACGGATAGAAATTCATCTATCCGTTTTCTTCTTATGCGTAAATTGGGCTTTTTTCGATAATGTTTTTCCAATACTTTTTAGGCATAAAGTTCATTTGGCAACGAGGATTTAACCTTTCCTTTATCGTCATGACCTTGTAATAAGAGCACCACATATGCTCAAATTCATCGTTGTTTGCGTAATCAAGCACGGCGGCATCAGAAAGCTTGCCGACTACACTGTGTCCCTTACCGTCGTACATCAGTATTCTTTTGTAGCTAAGGTCGCGTATCATAAACTTCTGGTCGTGGAATCTATCGATGAAGTGACGCTTTATAAGGGGTAAAATATCATTATCGGGCGTCATATCAGCGATGAAGATATCATCCTCAAGCTTTCTAAAGCGGATGAAACCAAGAAAACGGTGGCATTCCTCACTTACGTTTCGAGCCGTTTTAGCAACCTTGTATACAGTTTCATTCTGCCTCATATCAATGGGGTCATGCTCCATTTTCATACAAAGCTTTATATAATCAACGAGAACGGTATCAATTCCGTCACGGTGGGAAAGCCACGTTGTGTATACGGTGTCTACCGCACTCTTTCCTGCTTTTTCTTCAAGCACGGCTAAAACCTTGTGTGCCTTTTCTTTGTTTGTTTGGGAGATGGTATAGCTTTCAAGCGTAGGCATAAATCTGCTTTCGCAAATAATCTCAACCTCGTCACGAGTGCAAAACGCATCAAAAACTGCTGTTAAAAATCCTGTAAATGTGTTGTCGTAAATAATAAGCATAATTAAATCACCTTTCTGTTTTATGAATGTAAGATAGCTTCCGCTTCTGCATAAGCGTTTGCGCCGCTCAGCAAAGGGACAAGCGTGTTTGAATTTATAAGTATCATTTCTTTTTGTTCGTTTTCGAGCTGTTTAATATCGTCCAGCATACTTATCTGTCCGTTGCCGTTGCCGTCGCGGAGCAAACAGCGGATAACGTCGGGAGTAAAGCTGTGCAGTCCGTAATATTTACCGTTGACAGTAGAAAAATATTTTGCTCTTTTCATAACTGCCCCCGTCTTTTTCAGCCCGTTTTCATCGAGTCGTCCGTATTTTCTTGCGGCTATTATCCTTCGCGCTGATTTCGGACCGATACCCGGTATTCGCAAAAGCATTTCGTAATCAGCAGTATTTATCTCAATCGGATAAAGGTCAAGGTGATTGAGCGCGTAGTTGCATTTCGGGTCGAGCTCAAGGTCAAGGTCAGGATTTTGCTCCGTTACTATTTCATTGGCTTTAAAATAGTAAAACCGCATGAGCCAATCGGCTTGATACAGACGGTGCTCGCGTAAAAGCGGAGGCTTTGTTATAAGCGCGGGAAGCTGAGGATGGTTGCCTACGGGGATATAAGCGGAGTAGTAAACTCTTTTGAGCTTCATCTGTTCGTACATCCCCTCTGAAAGCCGTAAAATGTTCAAATCGCGCTCTCTTGATGCACCGACAATCATTTGGGTACTTTGACCGCCGGGAACGAATCTTTCGGCAAAACGGCTTTTTCGACGTTCTAAAGCGGTCTCATCGCATCTGTCGCTGATATACTGCATAGGGTGTATTATGGCTTCGTGTTTTTTATCGGGGGCAAAAAGCTGTAAAGCGCTTTTTGTGGGAAGCTCCATGTTCACGCTCACCCTGTCGGCAAGCACGCCAATCTGATCAATAAGCTCGGACGGCGCACCGGGTATCACCTTGACGTGAATATATCCGCCGAAGCGGTACTCCCTTCTCAATATCTGCAAAGCGTAGATCATAAGCTCCATTGTTTTTTCGGGTGTACCCAAAACTGCCGAGCTGAGAAACAGACCTTCAATGTAATTTCTGCGATAAAACTGTATCGTAAGCTCTGCAATTTCCCGCGGAGTAAAGCTTGCACGAGGCACATCGTTACTACGTCTGTTTTGGCAATAAGCACAGTCGTAAACGCAGACGTTGCTCATTAGTATTTTTAAAAGCGACATACATCTTCCGTCGTCTGTCCAAGTGTGACATATACCGCATTTAGATGTGCTGCCCAAAGCACCGCTTTTCCCGCTTCTGTTCACACCGCTGGAAGCGCAGGATACGTCGTACTTCGCCGCATCGCCGAGAATTTCAAGCTTTTGTTTTATGTCCATTTCCTCACCTCACAATAAAAGAACATTTGTTTTGTGTAAATATATTATATCACATAAAATTCAATTTGTCAAACATTTGTTCGCAAAAAAATAAAAAATTTTTTGCTATAAAAACAATGCCATATATTGTGTCAAAACGAATCAAAAGCCACAATATATAAAATAAAGCACCCACTTGGCGAATCAAGTGAGTGCTTTTAGCTTTAAATTAAACGGGATGAACCTTTGTTTCGTTATCAGCGTGAGCATTATCTATCTTGTATTTTTGCATCTTGCGATATTCAAAATACTTTTCAGCTACGTTGCCGAACAGCGCGTAAGAAAGAACGTCCTCTTCCCTTTCGATATACTGAGCAGCTTCTGCGCGGAGCTTATCAAGCTCTGCAGGAATGTTATCAGCAGGACGGCAAGTGATTGGTGTTTCGTCACCGATTATCTTCTTGCGGAATTCGGGAGAGATCTCAACGGGAGTTTTACCGTATTCGCCTTTTACTATGCCTTTAAATTCCTTTGTTACGCTCTTGTAGCGCTCGCCGAGAATGATGTTGAAAACAGCCTGCGTTCCAACGATCTGAGATGTGGGAGTAACAAGAGGCGGATAGCCTGCGTCTTCACGAACGCGGGGAACTTCCTCCAAAACCTCAAGAAGCTTATCTTCCTTGCCGGCTTCCTTAAGCTGAGAAACAAGGTTGGAAAGCATTCCGCCGGGTACCTGATACAAAAGTGTATTGATGTCGACGGAAAGAACCTTGGGGTTGAGCTGACCGCTCTTGAGATATTTTTCACGCAAAGGCGCAAAGTATTTTGCAATCTCAGAAAGTTTTTCAAGGTCAAGACCTGTATCTCTCTCAGTTCCCTTCAGCGTTGCAACGATGGGCTCTGTAGGCGGCTGAGAAGTGCCGAGTGCCATGGGCGAAATTGCTGTGTCAACGATATCAACGCCAGCTTCGATAGCCTTGAGGTATGTCATGGAGGCGATACCGGATGTATAGTGAGTATGAAGCTGGATGGGAATCTTAACTGTTTCTTTAAGGGCTTTTACAAGGTCGTACGCTTCGTAAGGAAGGAGCAAGCCTGCCATATCCTTGATACAAATGGAGTCAGCGCCCATTTCTTCAAGCTGCTTTGCAAGCTTAGCGTAGGAAGGAATGTTGTGAACGGGGCTGATAGTATAGGAGATAGCCGCCTGAACGTGACCGTTTTCTTTCTTTGTTGCATTGATAGCTGTTTTAAGGTTTCTTACGTCATTAAGAGCGTCGAAAATACGGATAATATCAATACCGTTTGCAATGGAGCGCTGAACGAAATATTCAACAACGTCATCTGCATAGTGACGGTAGCCGAGGATATTCTGACCGCGGAAAAGCATCTGAAGCTTTGTGTTTTTAACGGTTGCTCTTATTTTGTTAAGTCTTTCCCACGGATCTTCGTTAAGGAAACGAAGGCAGGAATCGAAGGTTGCTCCGCCCCAAGCTTCAAGGGAGTGATATCCGACTTGATCGAGCTTTTCGAGGATAGGAAGCATTTCTTCCGTTGTCATTCTTGTAGCTATAAGTGACTGGTGAGAGTCACGCAAAACTGTTTCTGTAATTTTTACAGGTGAATTTGCCATAATTGACTATCCTTTCTTTAAAGATACTGTTTACAGGTTAAAAAGCGAAAGCAGATAACCTGCCGCAACTGCAGAGCCGATAACGCCAGCAACGTTTGGTCCCATGGCGTGCATGAGAAGGAAGTTTGAGGGGTTCTCCTGCTGTCCGACCTTTTGGGATACACGTGCCGCCATAGGAACGGCAGAAACGCCTGCAGAGCCGATGAGCGGATTTACCTTTCCGCCTGTGAAGAAATACATTATCTTTCCGAATAAAACACCGCCTGCAGTAGAAACGCTGAAAGCAACAAGGCCCATTCCAACGATCATAAGTGTTTTCAACGTCAGAAAATTCTCGCCTGTTGTGGTTGCGCCAACCGTTATACCGAGGAAGATCGTGATAATATTCATAAGTTCGTTTTGAGCTGTCTTGGAGATACGTTCAACAACGCCCGATTCCTTCATAAGGTTTCCGAGCATGAGCATACCGACAAGCGGAGTTGCCGAGGGAACGGCAAGCCAAACAACGACTGTAACAACGATGGGGAAAATAATTTTTTCCGTCTTTGATACTTCGCGAAGCTGAGTCATAACGACGCTACGCTCCTTCTTCGTTGTAAGAAGCTTCATTATGGGCGGCTGGATGAACGGTACAAGTGCCATGTATGAGTATGCCGCAACGGCGATTGCGCCCAAAAGCTCGGGAGCAAGGCTCTTTGCAAGATAAATTGCTGTGGGACCGTCAGCACCGCCGATAATGGCGATTGCGGCAGCCTGTGCAGCAGTAAAGAATGTATCGCCGAAAGCGATAGTAGATGCAGCAAGATATGTGCCGAAAACACCAAGCTGTGCCGCGGCGCCGAGGAAAAGGCTTTTCGGATTGGAAATGAGCGGACCAAAGTCTGTCATTGCACCGATGCCGAGGAAGATAAGCGGAGGATAGATACCAAGCTTTACACCAAGGTACAGCAGGTCTAAAATTCCACCTTTATCAATGATCTGCTTCATCATCGCCGAAAGAGGCTGATCGCCTGAGAAAAATTCCATGTGGATAAGGTCTGCACCGGGAAGATTTGCAAGCATCATACCAAAGGCTATAGGAAGCAAAAGCAAGGGCTCAAACTGCTTGACAATGGCAAGATACAGCAAAAGGAATGATACAAGCACCATTACCATTGAGCGCCAATCAACAGTTTCTATAACCTTTGCAAGACCAGATTGCATTGCAAAGTTAACTATCGAATCAATAATATTCATTTTATCAGCCACCTTCTATATTAGCCGATATTAACGAGCACGTCACCGGAGTTTACGGAAGCGCCTTTAGTTGTGCTTACAGAGAGAACCTTACCGTCACAAGGAGCAACGATATCGTTTTCCATCTTAAGAGCTTCCAAAACAACGAGTACATCACCCTTCTTTACGGAATCGCCGTTAGCTACGTTGACCTTAAGTATAGTGCCGGGCATGGGAGATGATACAGGTGTACCGCCTGATACAGGTGCTACTGCGGGAGCTGCGACGGGTGCAGGAGCAGGCGCTGCTGTCGGAGCGGGAGCTGCAGCTACGGGAGCGGCTGCAACAGGAGCAGGTGCGGCGACGGCAACGGGCGCTGTCGGTACGGAAAGACCGCCGATTTCTTCAACTTCAACTTCATAGGATGTACCGTTTACTTTTATAAGAAATTTTTTCATAACGTTTATCTCCATTCTTTAGATTATAACTATTTTGTTTTTGCTTTTCTGAAAGACACAACGCGTATCTCCGATGCGGATTTATTCATGGAAGCGGCTATCGCGGCGGAAATTACGGCGATAAGCTCCGTTTCATCGGAAACGGCGATAGCGGGTGCCGATACGGGCTCGGACTGCGGAGCAACGGCTTGCTCTGCTTTTGCGGGCTGCTCTTTCTGTTTTGGTGTTGACTTTGAGAAAACTGCACCGAATATTTTTAAAACGATGAACAGAATTAAAAGGATAGCAAAGACAACTGCCATACCTAAAAGGGCGATAACAAGATTTTCACTGAAGCCAAGTCTTGTTGCAAGATCCATAATCTACACCCTTTCTTTAGTTAAAAACTGTCGTATGCTTTTTAGGCAATGCTATCTTGTTTTTGAAAGCAAGAGCTTCAACAGCGGAAACTATATAAGCGCGTGTGCTTTCGGGAGAAATAACATTATCTACAAGGCCTTCAAAAGCGGCTTTATACGGAGAAGCAAATTCAGCTGTATATTCAGCGATAAGCTTTGCTCTGTCTTCGATGGGATTTTTAGAGTCGGCAAGCTTTTCCTCCATGAGGAAAGTTGCAGCGGCAGAAGGCTCCATAACGCTTATTTGAGCTGTGGGAAGCGCATATACTATATCAGCGCCGAGGGATTTTGAACCCATAGCGATGTAAGCTGAGCCGTATGCCTTACCTGTTATAAGAGTTACCTTTGCCGTTGTAGCTGAAGCGTAAGCGGCTGACAAAGCTGTATAATTGCTTACGGCACATCCGCTTTCAACGCCGAACTCAAAGCTATCAGTATCGACCAAGGTGAGCACGGGAATAGAATAAGCGTCGCAGAAGGAAATAAACTTTGCGGCTTTCTTTGCGCTTGCGGATGTGATGGATGCGCCTGTGTTTGCTACAGCGCCGACAACTGCACCGTTAAGACGGATAAATGCAGTCGTTATCTCCGTTGCATATGAAGCGGAAAGCTCTAAAATGCTTCCGAAGTCGGCAATGGAGTTAAGAACGGATCTTGTATCGCTGTTGTCTAAAAGAGCGTAGTCAACGCGCTCTGCATCGTCGGATGCGATCGCAACGTCAGTTCCGTCAAGGTAATTTTGCGGCAAATAGTTTATAAGCTGACGTACCTTTGCGAAAAGCTCACCCTCGTTTGCGGCAACGATAGATGTGTATCCGTTTTCCAAAGCGAAATCAGCTGTGCCTACGTTTTCGGGCACTTTCGTTCCCGTTGCCTTAAGTACGGCGGGAGAATTGATGAACATCTCGCCTTTTTCCGCGCTCATAACTACGAAATCAGCAGTTTTGGCGATCAATGTGCTGACACCTGCACAAGTGCCTGCAACAGCGGCGATTACGGGAACACTTCCCGATGCTTTTGTAAGAGCGCAAAGAACTGTTCCGTATGCATTCAAAAGAGCAACGCCTTCTGTTACTCTGCCGCCGTTGGAGTCAAGGACAGCAACAACGGGTGCCTGATTTTCAACAGCCATATCGATAACGGCGCATATTTTCTTCGCTGCCTTTTCGCTCATAGCACCGCCGTCGACAACGGGATCCTGCGCAAAGGCGAAAACGAGTCTGCCTGCAACTGCACCGTAGCCTGTTACAACCGCTTCATCAGCTGCACCGTTTGCACATTTTACGAATGCGTTTGTTTCAACAAATGAATTTTCGTCAAATAATGCGGCAAGTCTTTCGCGAGCCGTATATTTGGACATTTTGTGGACAGCCTCAGTAGCCTTTTCTCTTTGAGAAGCTATTTGGCTTTTGTAATCGAAAAGCTTTTCGATTGCGGGTCTGTCACTCATAATTTATCCTTCCTTCCGATAGATATTGCAAAATCGGCAAAATACCGTTTTTTCGCGATATTTTACCGTATTATTTGTTTAAATGGAGCTTATTTGTGGTAAATTACTACTTTGTCCCCATTATAATCGAATTATACATCATTTTGCGACATAAATCAAGTTTTTTTTTCAATGATTTTCGCATTTTTTTGAAAAAAATTCATCGGTATTTATATATATACCCTTTTCCTTTGCCTCTGCTTTATATTTCATTTTTGAAATATGTGAAATTATATTATCGGTATTAAAATAAATATCCTTTATACCATTATAATCAAAATGGTTCAATACTGCTCTGAAGACAGAATCGGAAAGCTTGTCCAAAGGACCTGAAAGGCTTTTCAGAAAAAAGACTTCCCCATATTCCTTTTTGTTTGCAAACAGCGCAAAGCCTATAATTTCATCGCCGTCAGTGGCGGCATATGCGCCGTAGCCGTCTGTAAGCGCTATCCCCTCTTGCAAAAAAAGCTTTTCTGCCGTTTTATCATCTGTCTTTAAAATGGAGATCATAATTTCATCCCCTTTTTACAGCTTTTGAAGGTACGCTATCTCTTTTTCCGTGAGATAACGCCACTTGCCGATATCCAATCTGCCTAAGTTTACTTCGCCTATGGCAACTCTCTTGAGTCTTGCCGCTTCAAGTCCGACTTGCTCAAGCATTTTTCTTATCTGTCTGTTACGTCCCTCGTGTATTATGAAGCGTAAAACGGTTCTGTCCTCAAGACGCTTTATGACTTCAACTGTTGCGGGCTGTATCTCGTAGCCGTCGATAACCATACTTTCGTTGAGAGTACGCAGATCATCGTCTTTTATAAAACCTTTTATCGTAACGTGATAAAGCTTTTCTATCTCGTGGCTGGGATGGGTAAGCTTATTTGTAAGCTCACCGTCGTTTGTCATGATCAAAAGACCTTCGGAAACCATGTCAAGTCTGCCGACAGGGTAAATTCTCGTCTTTACATCCTTGACGAGATCACAAACGGTTTTTCTTCCGTCCTGATCCTTCATTGTCGTAACGAATCCGCGAGGCTTGTAAATTGCAACGTAGACCTTTTCGTCGAAGGATGTTTTAAGCGCTTTACCGTTGACCTCGACCTTGTCGTTATATGGGTCACAGGTTGCGCCTAAATTCGCGACGACGCCATTTATCTTAACGTGTCCTGCTTCAATTTCCTTTTCAGCGGCACGGCGTGACATTATTCCGCATTCGGATATATACTTTTGTACTCTTATACGTCCTTTTTCCTCCAAAACAATACTTCCCTTCATATTTTTATCTGAATATATCTAAAATTTTATCGAAAATAGTTTTCTTTTTTGATTTAAGCTCAATGTTTTTATCGGCTAATATTTCCGTTTCGGTAATTATTTGTCCGTCGTTGCCGCGAACGACGGCTTTACCGACAAGCTGACCTTTCTCTATAGGTGCAAATATAAACTGCGGTGCTTCGATAGTGATGCTACTGCATACGGCACCGTCGACGGTGATGGCTTTAATATCATCAGCGAAAACGCAATCTACACTTTCTGCGTATCCCGATATAACAGGTAAAGAAACGGCGCGCTCGCCCCTTTTATTGATGATTTTGCTTGATACCTTTGAAAAGCCGTAATCTAAAAGCGTTTTATGGTCGTTCCAATCGTTTGGTGCATTGAGTGTAACGGCGATGAGCTTTACACCGTTTCTTTCGGCGGCGGAAACGAGGCAACGCCCTGCTTTTTTAGTAAAGCCCGTTTTAACGCCTATTGTGCCGTCATACGTCCATAAAAGTCTGTTGTGATTTTTTAAATGACGGCAATTTTCCTTGTTTTCATAATGAACGGATATGGTTTTTGTCGACATTATATCGGCAAGCACTTCATTAAACAGCGCTTGTCGAGCCATAAGGGCAAGCTCATGCGCCGTTGTATAATGGTTTTCACCGTCAAGACCGCTGGCGTTTTCAAAGGAAGTGCTTTTTAAACCGAGCTTTTGCGCTTTGATATTCATAAGCTTCGAAAAAGCCTGCTCACCGCCTGCAACGTATTCAGCAAGCATAAGTGCCGCATCGTTTCCCGAAGCCAGCATAAGCCCATAAAGCAGCTCCTTTACAGTCAGGCGCTCCCCTGCTTTAAGATACATTGACGAACCGTGTGTTTTAATACCGCTTTCCGTTATAACGACGGTTTCGTCAAGGTCGCACTCCTCGGCGACAACGAGAGCTGTCATTATTTTTGTGGTGCTTGCCATGGGAAGCTTTGCGCTTGCGCTTTTTTCGAAAACAACAGTACCCGATGATGCTTCGATCAAAATTGCAGAAGCGGCAGAAAGTCCCGTTGGCGTATTATCAGCGAAAACATCAAAGCTTTCTATGAAAAACAAGGTGAAAATAACGATGAAGCATATAAATTTTTTCATACTGATTACCCTCATATAATAAGATATAACAATCTATGATATGAGGGTAAAATATATACAAAATATTATTCTGCTTTTTCTGTAGTTGCTGTGTTTTCTTCTTGTTTTTTGTCCTTTTTGAAAAGCGCAGTGATCTTATCTACCAGCTCAGGAACCATAGCTACAGCTCTGTCCTGTACGTTGCCTGCTTCGGAAAGCTGTAAAAGCTTAACGTCACCGTTTGAAATAACGATAAAAGCGATAGGGTTAATAGAAACACCTGCACCGCTTCCGCCTCCGAAGTTGGCAGGCTTTTCGGGCATGGGATTTTTTGTGTTAAAATCAGAGCCGCCTGAAGCAAAGCCGAAGCTGACCTTTGATACGGGGATTATGGTCGTTCCGTCGGGCGAAACTATAGGCTTACCGATAACGGTGTTAACGTCAACGATCTCCTTAATATTGTTCATTGCTGTTTGCATAAGGGATTCGATGGGATGGTCACTCATTGTTTTTCTCCTCCTAAAAATAGTTTAAGTGCAAGTAAAGCTATATGAAAGCTGCGAAGCTTTAAATGTAAATATATATCGGCTGTGCTCTTTGGCTGAGTAAAATCAGCTTGAACACGGATATCTTTTTCCTTTACACGGCATTCATTGTCGATAAATCCGATTATGGGGTAAAGCGCGGCACAAATTCTGCCGTAATTTATGGCTGTTTGCGCGGCATCCTCCCCTGCGCTGACAATGTGAATGCGTGCTTTTTGGATAACGATCTTTTTGAAAAAGCCTTTCTTTACTTCCTCAATAAAACGGCTGATGAGTCCGAGAATATAGGGAATATCAAGACTTTTCTTCTCCTGCTTGGGAATACTTTCTTTGACCTCATCGGCACGCTTTTTAACAGGCGAAGTTTTCTTCTTTTTATCGTCTGTGTCTTTTTCAGACTTATTGTCCTTCAAAATATGCTTTGTTAAATCAAAAAAAGCTACTTTAATTTTGAACGAAAGCGAGTCGTTATATTCAATAATTACACCGACATTTAGAAAAAGAATTATCACAAGCAATAAGATAACTGCCGAAATAAGTATACCTATGGCAATCAATACCCAAAGAAATACCTTCACGTATTATTCCTCCGTATCGTCGGCGTCTTCCCTGAATATGCTGAGCACCTGCTGGTCGGGAACTTGTCCCTCCTCGGGAATGATACGTTCAATATCGGGCAGCTCGTCAAGAGATGAAATACCGAAGCAACGTAAAAAGTCAACTGTCGTACCGTACAATATCGGTCTGCCGGGTGCATCAAGACGGCCAACCTCTTGCAAAAGACCTTTTTCAACCAGATTTGCAACGACGGCACCCGAATCGACACCGCGTATTTGCTCAACGTACGAGCGAGTTACAGGCTGATTGTACGCAATTATAGCGAGAGATTCCATAGCGGCGTTAGAGAGCGGCGAGTTTCTTCTGTTATCAAGGGCAAGACGGATATGCTCCGCATACTGCGAACGAGTGCAAAGCTGTAAGCTTTCTTCAAGGCGCAGTATCATAAGACCGCGTTCAGAGCTGTTGTACAAGTCAATAAGCTCGTCAACGACGGCGTTAAGCTCGGTTATATCCATTTCGAGCGCTTCTGCGATTTTTTGAACGGGTATCGGTGTTCCCGATGCAAAAAGGATAGCCTCAATGGCTGAATTTATATTGAAATTTTCTCCGTTAGTCATCTTGCTCCTCCTTACCCTTTCTCTTTTTTACGGTTGATATTGAAATATCGTCGCCGCATTGGACGGTTTCGAGCTTTTTAGAGCGCGCAAGCTCAAGCACGGCAAGAAATGATGCCACGATATCGTCGCGTGACTCGGCTTTTTCAAGTGTCTTTTTAAAGCTTATCTTTCGTTCTTTGATTATCAAGCGGAAGTAATATATCATCTTTTGTCTGATGGATATTATTTTTTGTGTAACAAGCGCAGTAAAGGTCGTTACAGGCGGCGGCAATTTGTACTTAACGCGCTTTGCGGCGTTGTTGTACGCTGCAGAAAGCTCCTCTACCTTGTGAGTTTTCTTGTATCGCTTATCAGGCTCGATTTCATCGGGAGATTTTACTCTTTTCCCTGCGGCTTCCGCACTCATAACAGCCATTTTTTCAGCCAATTCCTTGTACTTTTTGTATTCCAAAAGTGACTGCACAAGGGGCATTCGCGGATCTTCCTTCGGCGGCTTCGGCAAGAGCATCTGCGATTTTATAAGCAAAAGCTGTGACGCCATGGTTATAAATTCGCTTGCGACCTCAAGGTCCATCTGCTGTAAAGTACCGATGTATTCCATATACTGCTCGAGTACAGACGCTATGGGAATGTCAAAAATATTCAGCTTGTGCTTTTCAATAAGACTTAAAAGCAGATCGAGCGGTCCTTCAAACAGCTCAAATTTTAATTGAAGCTCTTCCAAGCGCGGTACTCCTTTCTGTTAAAACTTCAGTAAAAGTATGGCGTTTATAATGGGATTCAAAAGACGGAAATATCCGCCGAGGACAAAGTCAAACAATCCGTCAAGTATACCTATTCTCATAAGAATAATGAAAAGTATGAAGATTACGAATTGACCTTTGTTCAAAAAGCGTTCGACCTTTATAAGGTATTTGTAAGGAAGAAGCGCCTCCAAAATTTTAGATCCGTCCAGCGGCGGTATGGGAATAAGGTTGAATATGGCTAAAACTATGTTAATAGACATTGCATAGGAGAAGACTTGGCGCACATAATAAATCGCCATATTGCCTGAAAACAGTATATTTGCGGGAACGAGCAGAAGAAAAAGCAAATATACTACGGTAAAACCGACTGTCAGTATTAAATTCGATATGGGACCTGCCAAGGAAACGAGAATATAGCCTTTTTTCCTGTTTGTAAAGTTATAAGGATTTACAGGGACAGGCTTTGCCCAGCCAAACTTAAAAAGGACGAGCGCAATAAGTCCGAGAGGATCAATATGTGCAATCGGGTTTAAGGTCAATCTTCCGTGCGCCTTTGCAGTATAGTCTCCCATTTTCATTGCAATATATCCATGGGCGTATTCGTGAACGCTCAAGGAGAAGATCAAAAACGGTAAAGTGAAAAGTGTTATTAACAGCGACTCCACGTTGAACATCCCTAAAATAGATGAAAATATGCTCATTAAATGCTCCTTAATTTACTCCTCGGTATTCGCTTGTGACATATAATAATCCTCTAAAGAGGATAAACCGAGGGAACAATTTGTAAATGCTTGCGAAAAGGTGTATTCTGTTTCTTTGCAAGCTGCAATAAACTGATCTGCTTGCTCGCCCTGATCGTTTTCGATGAGGGCAAGTGCCAACGCCTCCGGAATGTAGTTTACGTTGCCGTACATATCGTGTACAGCTTGTATTTTTGTAAGGGCGACGGACGGATCACCTGTAAGAAGCTCAAGTACGCCGAGCCCGTAAAGTCCGCCGCAGTCCGTTGCATCTACGTCAAGCGCCGCTTTATATACGTTTCTTGCACTTTCAATATCGCCGACAGTTCTATATAAATTGCCTAAGGCAAGGTACGCAGAAAGCATACGGGGATCTTTTTCGATGCATATTTCGAGGTTTTCAATGCTTTCCTGCGCCGTTTCGCTCGTTCCGCAAAGATACCAATATATTACCGACTGCATATAGCGTGATTCATTGAGCATATCCTTTATGGCTTGTCTCGTGCCGTCAAAATCAGAGGAATCCCAAATGTTAGATATGTTGGATATGGTAAAATAATAGTTATTTAAAAACGACAAATGCGTATCGTATATTTCGGCATCCTTTTTGGAAAGCTCTTTGTTTTTCAAGGAAGCCAGCACGTCGTCTGCCTTGTCGTAGCTGCCGATAGCCATATAAGCATCAAGAAGTGCAACGCGACCTTTATAAAAGGTTTTGTTCTGCTCGCACAGCTGCTCAAGCATATTTATGGCGTCGTAATACTTCTTGTCCGCCATGAGTGTTCTTGCGTTTGCCACAGTTGTATGCTTCGGTAAAATGAGAATTAAAGCTATGATAGCAACGACTACGGGAACGGCTACCACCGCCGCAATATACGCCTTTTTCAATTTGTTATTTTGTTTTTTCATGTCTGTTTACGCTCCGTTATTTAATTTCGATGGTAAAATCAAAGCCGCAGAGAGCATCACTTTCCTTGACTTTTATCTCTTTTAAGCTGTAAAGCTCCTTTAAACGCTCGGTGTTTCGCTTTCCTTGCCCTATTGCTTTTGAGGTGAAGCCTTTTGCGACAGTGATCGCAAGCTTTTTGCCGTTACATTGCTGTAAAGCTAAATAGCTTGACAGCTCATCGTACATCAATTCGCCTTCCACAAGCTCGCGTAAAGCGGGGTGAAAAGCTCCGGCAACTATCTCGTCGCCGCTTGTAAGACTTTCATCGGCGTGTAAGCCCAAACGAATGACTTTTACGTTCGCTTCATTAAAACGCATCAAAAGCTTTTTGCATACGGTTACGGCGTTTTCTACACTCTGGGGCGTGTACTCACCGCTGAGCATCATTTGATGAAGAGCGGTACCGCGCAAAACTACAGTCGGATATATACGAACCGTGTCGGGAGAAAGCTTAATAAAGCTTTCAGCGGTGTAAAGCTCTTTAGCTTCACAGGACT